>JACQXZ010000059.1 GCA_016208465.1 Actinomycetota bacterium | reverse complement strand
GAATTGGAAGGTAAAATTAAATATTATGGTTATAATTCTATTAACCACAGAAAATCTGGTTTTTATAGAAAGAGGAAAATATTATTTTAAAACCGCCATACTTAACAATTAATTTAGAAAAAATAAAACATAACACCAGAAGAATTGTTGAAATATGCAAAGAATTGTCTATTGATGTAATTGGAGTAACCAAGTGCTGTCTGGGGTCGCCTGAAGTTGGAAAAGCAATGATAGAAGGCGAAGTAACTGGTCTTGGTGATTCAAGGCTTGATAATTTGAAAAGACTCAGCAGCGCAGGGCTTACCACATCTCTTATGATGTTAAGACAGCCAATGATAAATGAAATTGATGAAGTTGTTTCCTTTGTGGATATAAGTCTGGTTTCTGAGATTGAGATAATCAGGAAACTGTCAGCGGCATCAAAACGAGCCGGGAAGCTTCATAAAATTATTTTAATGATAGAAACAGGAGATTTAAGGGAAGGGTTTTTGCCGGAAGAGTTAATTGGCTCTAAAGGAATGGATGAAATATTAAGTTTTGATGGTATAGAAATTATTGGAATTGGAACAAATGTTGCCTGTCTTGAAGGCGCAAAGCCGACTCCTTCAGGCTTAAAAATACTGATTGATTTAGCGTGGGAAATCAAGGATAGATATAATTTTAGTATTAAAATTATATCAGGCGGAAACAGCAGCGCTTTAAAACTTGTTGAGCAAAAAATTATGCCTGAAGAAATTAATCAGCTTCGTCTTGGCGAGGGAATTTTGCTGGGACAGGAAACTCTTGATTTTACTCCCATTGCCGGCGCTTTTCAGGATGCTTTTATTCTTTCAGGGGAAGTGATTGAAGTTAAAGAAAAATTCCGCAGACAGGCAATTGTTGCCTTGGGCAGGCAGGATATGTGTGTTGAAAGGTTATTCCCTCTTAATAAAAAAATAAAAATTGTTCGGGCAAGCAGTGATCATCTTGTGCTGGATTTAACTTTTTGTGATGATAAAATTAAAATTAGTGATATTATAGATTTTATTCCAAGTTATAATACTTTATTGGCCGCTATGACTTCACCTTTTGTGGAGAAAAGATATATAATAGGTTACAGACAACAGACAACAGACAACAGATAACAGACAACAGACAACAGATAACAGATAACAGGTAATAGGGTTTTAATCCATAATCCATAACCCATAATCCATTAACAGGAGGTTGTGTTGGGAAGACTTTTTGGAACAGATGGTGTCAGGGGAATTGCTAATATTGAATTAACACCTGAACTTGCTTTTAAGATTGGACAAGCTGGAGCGAGAATTTTAGCTAAAGGTAAAGGCGACAAGATTGTTATTGGTAAAGATGGGCGGATTTCAGGAGATGTTCTTGAAGCGGCGTTGATTGCGGGAGTATGTTCAACAGGAGCAGATATTTATAGGGTTGGAATCATGCCGACTCCCGCGATAGCTTATTTAACAAGAACTTATGGCGCAAATGCAGGAGTTGTAATTTCAGCTTCGCATAATCCGGCTGAATATAATGGCATAAAGTTTTTTGATTCCCGCGGATTCAAGCTTTTGGACGAAAAAGAAGATGAAATTGAAAAAATAGTTAGTCAGGGTGGTGATTTCGAAAGGTCGTCTGGCGGAGAGGTTGGTATAGTTTTTGAGGTTGATGATGCAGAGGAAAAATACATCAATCATGCGATGAATACAATTCCCGGAGACTTGGAGGGATTAAAAATAGCGATTGATTGCGCTTTTGGAGCAGCTTATAAAGTTGTGCCATCTATTTTTAGAGAGTTGGGCGCAGAGGTTCATGCTTTTAATATTGAACCCGACGGTCTTAACATTAACAAAGGTTGTGGGTCAACTAACATTGATTATGTTCAGGAAATTGTTAGGACTCATAATGTTGACATAGGTATTTCATTTGATGGAGATGCTGACAGGGTAATTGCAGTGGATGAAAACGGTGAAGTGATAGACGGAGATTTTATTATGGCTATTTGCGCGGTTTATTTAAACAATTTAGGAAAACTTGTAAACAACACACTTGTTACTACAGTTATGACCAATTTTGGATTTGATTTAGCAATGCAGAGAAATGGCATTAAAGTAGTTAAAACCAAAGTTGGAGACAGGTATGTTCTGGAAAAAATGATGAATGAAAATCTTGCATTTGGGGGAGAGCAGTCAGGTCATATTATCTTTCTGGAACACAATACAACAGGGGATGGAGTAATAACGGCTCTTCAATTAATTTCAGTAATGAGACAGACAGCCAAAAAGTTGTCAGAGCTGAAGAGAGTAATGGATCGTTTACCTCAGGTTTTGGTTAATGTTGAGGTTTCCAAAAAAGGAAAACTTAATCAGACTAAAGCAATTTGGGATAGAGTAAAACAGATTGAAGAAAGACTGGGAGACAAAGGCAGGATTTTGGTTAGAGAGTCGGGCACAGAGCCGTTGGTGAGAGTAATGGTGGAAAGTGAAATTAAAGATGAAGCAAAAGAAATTGCGGAGTCTCTGGCGGAAGTAGTAAATAAAGAGTTGAGTTAACAGGATGGGTCACAAAGTCACAAGGTCACAAGGTCACAAGGTCACAAAGTCACAAGTAAAGAAGTTTGTCACCTGTGACTTATAACTTGATAGTATAGGAATTTTCATTTTTTCTATGCGGTTTCAGGCAGTTATGGTTAGTAAAGATAAATAATAGCCGAGGCTTCCAGCCTCGGATGTCAGGCAGGATGTTTGACCTATAAGTGGGGCTAGTAGGTGTCATTTCTTGTGACCTGTGACTTTGTGACTTGTAACCTTTAACTTGATATCTGTGTAATTAAATGTTGTGAGTTTTATACTGGGAGGGGTTTTATGTGCGGCATTGTTGGTTATATTGGAGAAAAAAATTCAGTTAATTTTCTTATTGATGGATTAAAAAGATTGGAATACAGAGGCTATGACTCTGCGGGGTTAGCTGTTCTTGGTGATAATGAAAATAATGTTGAAGTGATTAAAAAGAACGGACGTCTTGATGAGCTTGAAAGGGCAATCCAAAAAGAATCTCCTCAGGGAAAGACAGGAATAGGCCACACTCGCTGGGCAACCCACGGCAAACCCTCTGAGGCAAACGCGCATCCTCATATCGATTGTAAGAGAAAGATTGCTCTGGTTCACAATGGAATAATAGAGAATTTTTTTACTTTAAGAGAATATTTAGAAAAGAAGGGGCATATCTTTACGTCTCAGACCGACACAGAAGTTTTAGTTCATCTGATTGAGGAGAATTTTAACGGCTCGCTGGTTGAAACTGTAAGAAAAGTTACAACCTTACTTGGAGGATCGTTCGCGATTGCTGTTATCTGTTCTTTAGATCCAGATTTAATCGTAGCCGCAAGAAAGGATAGTCCTCTTGTTATTGGTTTGGGGGAAGGGGAGAATTTTATTGCTTCCGATATTCCTGCATTGCTTCAGCACACAAAAAACATTTTAATACTCGAAGATAATGAAATTGCAGAGGTTAGCAGAAATGGCATTAGAATAACTACTTTTGATAATAAACCGATTGACCGAAAAGTCTTTGAAGTTAAATGGGACGTGGAAGCGGCGGAAAAATCCGGCTATGAAGATTTTATGTTGAAAGAAATATACGAACAGCCAACTGCTATTCATAATACAATTTTAGGCAGATTCAAAGAAAACAACGAAATTGTTTTAGACGAGCTTGCTCTTTCCGAAAAGGAGATAAATAATTTTGATAAAGTTTTTATTGTTGCCTGCGGAACTTCTTATCACGCCGGACTAGTAGCGCGTCAGACAATTGAAAGATGGGCAAGGCTTTCAGTAGAGATAGATATTGCGTCTGAGTTTCGGTATCGGGATACTGTCATAGACAATAAAACATTGGTGATTGCGATAACCCAGTCAGGAGAGACCAGTGATACAATCGCGGCGGTTAGGGAGGCAAAAAGAAGAGGCGGGCGGGTGATAGCGGTTACAAATGTTGTTGGAAGCAGTATTACACGGGAGGCAGACGGAGTTATTTATACTCATGCTGGTCCTGAAATAGGTGTTGCGGCAACAAAAACGCTTGTTTCTCAAATTGTTGCCCTTTATATATTAGCTTTGTGGTTAACCCAGACCAGAGAACAGGCTGATTCTTCTATCATCAGGAAAATAATTGAGGAAATAAAATCTTTGCCAGATAAAGTAAAAGAAGTTTTATTAATTGCTCCCCACATAAAAGAATGTGCTGAAAAGTTTGTAAATTGCGCTGATTTTTTATTTTTAGGACGAGGCGTTGGTTATCCTGTGGCTCTGGAGGGAGCGCTTAAACTAAAAGAGATATCTTATATCCACGCTGAAGGGTATGCGGCTGGTGAAATGAAGCATGGTCCGATTGCGTTGCTGGATAAGGATGTTCCGGTAGTAGTGGTTGCTAATTACAGTTCTGTTTACGACAAGATACTCAGTAATATTTTGGAAGCAAAAGCCCGTGATGCTGTAATTGTTGCCGTAGCTACAGATGGAGATGAGAATATTAAACAGTTTGCTGATTATGTTTTTTATGTTCCCGAGACACATGAATTACTTTCACCCATCGTTACAATAGTCCCTCTTCAATTATTTGCTTATTATATTGCCAAGAAGCGCGGTTGCGATGTTGATCAGCCTCGCAATTTAGCTAAAAGTGTAACTGTAGAATGATCAAAGGGATTGGAATAGATATTGTTGAAATTAACCGCATAAAAAAGGCAATAGAAAAACACAGGAATTTTATTAATCGGTTATATACACCGTTGGAACAAAACTATTGTCTGAGTAAAAACAAGCCTTATCTCCACTTCGCAGTGCGTTTTGCCGCCAAGGAAGCTATTCTTAAAGCGCTTGGAACAGGTTTTAGGGGGGTAAGGTGGATTGATATTGAAATAGAGAGAGATGAATTTGGAAAGCCCGATGTTAAATTGAGCGGGAATGCATTGAAAGTAGCTCAAGAAAAAGGAATCGATAAAATTTTAATCAGTTTGTCCTTTAATAAAGAAAATGCAATTGCAATGGCTTTGGCTTATTTCCGGGAGTGAGTCTATGCAGGTTGTCACCAGCAAGGAAATGGAACAAATAGAACTGGCTTCAGTTAGTCAATTGGGCATTTCTATTTATGATTTAATGGAAAAAGCAGGAAAAGCAGTCGCGGATGCGGTTATCCAAAAGTTTACAGATGTTAAAAACAAGCAGATAGTTATAGTTTCAGGAAAAGGCAATAATGGCGGAGACGGATTTGTAGCAGGGCGAATATTAGCCAAAAGCAAAGCAAAGGTTAATTTTTTTCTTCTGTCTTCACAAGATGAACTTAAAGGCGAAGCTGCTCTTGCGTTTAATTCACTTGGTGATCTTTCTTCGAAATGCCAGGTTTTAACTCCCGAAAATTTTGAAAGTTTTAAAAATAAAGTTTCTCAAGCGGATATTATAATTGACGCGATTTTTGGTTTTGGATTTAAAGGAGCAGTTAAAGATTTCATTGCAGATGTAATTGATGTTACAAATGATTCCAATGCTTTTCTTGTCTCTGTTGATATTCCCTCTGGTGTTGAAGCTGACAGCGGACATATTCATAGTGTTTGTGTCAGGGCAGATGAAACAATTACTTTTGGTTTGTCCAAGATTGGGTTATTGTTATATCCCGGAGCAGAACATACAGGAAAATTAACAGTTGCTGATATAGGATTTCCTCCGGAGGCAATTAGCAGTGTGGATATAAAAGCAGAG
This sequence comes from Actinomycetota bacterium, assembly GCA_016208465.1. Lineage (GTDB taxonomy): Bacteria > Actinomycetota > Aquicultoria > JACQXZ01 > JACQXZ01 > JACQXZ01. The sequence continues at coordinate 23,598 of JACQXZ010000059.1, read as the reverse complement.
GTGATTGAAGGAAAAGACATAAAGAGAATTTTACCAGAGCGTCCTCCTGATATTCATAAGAAAAAATGTGGTCAGGTTCTGGTGATTGCCGGTTCAATTGGAATGACCGGCGCGGCTGTATTGACAGCCGAATCTGCTTTAAGATCAGGAGCAGGAATAGTTATGCTTGGCGTACCTAAAAGTTTGAATAGCATTTTTGAGCAAAAATTAACTGAAGTAATGACGATTCCTCTTGACGAAACATTTAATCATGCCTTGGGAATTGAAGCATTTGACCAGATCGTGGAACTTTCAGGATCTTTTGATGTTGTTGTGATTGGGCCGGGATTATCTTTAGATCCAAGCACAGTTCTTCTGGTTAGAAGATTAATTAAAGAGATAAATCTCCCAATTGTTTTGGACGCTGATGGATTAAACGCGATGGTCGGCGAAGAAAAGAAATTTGCGAAACGCTTGGCTCCGACAATTATTACGCCGCATCCGGGCGAACTCAGCCGTCTTTTAAAGACTACTTCGGATGAAATCCAGCAGGATCGGATAACATTTGTTAAGCAGGCGGCTAAAGAATGGAATGTTGTCGTGGTATTAAAAGGTGCTCATACAATTATTGGCAGTCCGGATGGAGAGATAAAAATAAATATTACCGGCAATTCTGGAATGGCAACGGCAGGCACAGGCGATGTCCTGACAGGATTAATAGGAGGATTTTTAGCTCAAAAACTAAGTCCGCTTAATGCTTCAGTTTTAGGAACTTATCTTCATGGCTTGGCTGGTGATATTGGAGTAGAAAAAACAACAGAGTATTGTTTGGTTGCCAGTGATTTGATTAAATATTTACCTAAGGCGATTAAAGCAGTAAGACGTAAAAATTGGGTAATGGGTGATAGGTAATAGGTGATGGGTTGAGTGTGAAATGTGAGATGCAAGTAGGGCAGGCTCCACCAAGTAGTAGGACAGGCGTCCCGCCTGTGTCCTACTTACGAAAACAGTTAGAAAGGGGATAACTAATGCAGGATTTAAAAGCAAGAGAAATAATGACAAAAGATATTATAACGGTTACTGAAGAAATGACTGTGAAAGAAGTAGCTGATTTGTTTACTGAAAAGAAAATAGGAGGGGCTCCTGTAATAAAAAATAAAAAGATAATAGGCGTTGTTACTGATGATGATTTAATAATGCAGGATGTGCGGATTCATTTTCCAACTTATATCCAGTTTCTTGATGGAATAATTTATCTGGAAAGCTTAAAGATTGAAAATCGTAAAATGCAAAATTATAAAAAATAGAATTCAATTTAAAATTTAAAATTTACAACTTGCAATGGAGCGAAGCGATATGTTATCCCGACGTCCTGTTTGGGTTGAGATAGATTTAAATGCTATAAAGCACAATATAAAAGCAATCAAAAAATTCTTAAAACCAGATACATTATTCATGGCTATAGTTAAGGCAGATGCTTATGGGCATGGCGCTAAAAAGATTGCTCAAACTGCTATCGAATCAGGAGCAGATCGGCTTGGCGTTGCATTAGTCGAAGAAGCAGTCGAACTACGTGAGTCTGGAATAAATGTTCCAATTCATATCTTAAGCGAACCGCCTCCTTCTTATTCTTCTCTTATCTCAGAATACGATTTTATTCCTTCGGTTTGTTCTTTTCCCGTGGCTAAAGCAATTTCGGAATCTGCGGTTCATCAAAACAAAGAAGTAAAAATTCATATTAAAGTAGACACCGGAATGAACAGACTTGGACTTTTTCCGGAAGAAACTATTTCTTTTATCCGTTCGATTGAAAATCTGCCCGGTCTTAAAATAGAAGGTGTTTTTACTCATTTTGCCGCGGCCGATCAGCCGGAAAATAATTATACCGCGGAACAGCTTAAAAAATTCAATGAATTGATAACGGAACTTAAAAAAGAAAATATTAATATTCCAATTATTCACGCGGCAAACAGCGCCGCAGCCATTTTTTTCGATCAAAGTCATTACGATATGGTTAGGATTGGGATAGCGCTTTATGGACTGCATCCGTCTGATTCGACTAAAAGATTAGTTGATTTAAGACCAGCTCTTTCTTTTAAAACAAGAATTTCTTGTATTAAGAATATTCTGGCTGGTAATAAAATTAGTTACGGTTTGACTTATACTGCCCCCAAAGATACAGCTATTGCGATTCTCCCCCTTGGATATGCGGATGGATATACCCGTCTTTTTTCAAACAAAAGTCAGGTTTTGGTTAGCGGTAAGCGGGTGAATACAGTTGGAGTAATTTGTATGGATCAGTTTATGGTAGATATTGGGGAGATTGATAATGTAAAGGTTGGAGATGAGGTAATATTGATAGGAAATCAGGGAAGTGAGACGATTCCCTGCGATGAACTGGCGGGTATTTTAAAAACAATAAATTATGAGATTGTCTGTATGATAAGCAGGCGGGTGCCAAGAGTTTATGTCTGATTCAGTCAGGACGAAATCGCGTCGGGAACGTAAAAAATCATCAAAAGGATTTTTTGATAAACTGATTGATTTTATTTTATCCAGATGGCTTCGTTATCTTTTTATAATTGGAGTTATTTTAATTGGATTTATGTTTTTGGGCGAATATTTGTTTTTGCAAAAGAATTCAAAAGTAGTCATACCAAACGAACCAATAAACAAAAGCGCCGCATTTGATAATCTTGTTTTTTCAGTTGGAATCCTCAAAACCAGATTTAAAAGTAAAGAGCCAATTTCTATTCTTCTCAAAGTAAAAAATGAAGGTTCATCAAAGAAAGCATTGTTTTTCACATCCAGCCAGAAATTTGATGTGAGTGTGTTAAATAGTGCAAAAGCAGAAATATGGAGATGGTCAAAAGATAAACTTTTCACAATGGCAATCGAGGAGATTCCTTTAAATCCTCAAGATGAAACTTTTTTTGAGGTTAAATGGAAGCAGAATGATTTTAATGGTCAGATTGTGCCGCCTGGCACATATTATATAGTTAGCAAATGTGTTTCTTCGGAATGGCAGCCGGTAATTGAGGTTCAGATAGAAATTGAACCAGAGAAGAACGTAAAACGTAAGACGTGAAACGTAAAACGTGAGGCGTAAGGCGTGAGACATGGAGCTTTCTTATGGGATAATTTAAAATCAGACGATCCTTTTTTTATAAAAATACTGGATTTTGTTGCTAAGAGGGATGAAGATGTTTATCTGGTGGGAGGATACCTGCGCGATTTATTAATTGGACGCGGATCAAAAGATATAGATTTGTCGCTTAGAGGAGATGTAATTAATTATGGTCGTTTAATGGCGGATTATTTAGAAGGAAGTTTTGTCTTGCTTGACGATGTTCATCAGGTTGTTCGAGTGGTTGTAAAAGAAAAAGAAACTGTACGAACGGTTGATTTTGCAGAGATTGAAAATGATATAGAAAACGATTTAATGCGCAGGGATTTTTCCGTTAACGCCCTTGCTTTGAATTTAAAGAAATTTATTGAAGATAAAAAGTTTAGTTTGTCTGATATAGTTGATGTTACCGGCGGACTTGCTGATCTTGAAAACAAAAGAATCCACGCTGTTTCCTCAGATATTTTTCAGGAAGATTCAATCAGATTATTAAGAGTTTTAAGAATTGGACATAAGCTTGGTTTTTATATTGATGCAGAAACAAAATCATTTGTAATCAGAGATTCAGATTTAATTAAAGAAGCAAAATCAGAGAGAATTAACGATGAACTTTTTCAGATTTTCTCTCTTCCCAATGTTTTAGCAGTTATAAAAAATGCTGATGAATTCCTGCTTATAAAATCCCTCTTTCCTGAAATTGAAGAAACAAAAGGAGTTATTCAAAATGATTTTCATCATTTAGATGTCTGGAATCATTCTCTTTTAACTTTAAGTAATTTAGAAAATATAGTAAGTAATTTAGACGATAATTTTAAGGGTTTTAGAGATGAGAATAAATTTTCCGCAACTTTCCCTTTATCAAAGGTACTCTCTGAACCCCCCCCTTTATCAAAGGCGCCCTCTAAAATTCCCCCCTTACCAAAAATACTTCCCGAAATTCCCCCTTTACCAAAGATGCTCTCTGAAATCCCCCCTTTACCAAAGGGGGGCAAGGGGGGATTATCAAACAAAATTCTTAACCACCTCAACCAGCCGGTAATGGGAACATTTAATCGTCTGGCTGTATTGAAATTTGCTGCATTATTTCATGACGTCGGAAAACCGGCCGTTAAATTTGTTGACTCAAAAGAAAGAATTAGATTTTTTAATCACGCCGAAGTCGGATTTCATATTGTTAAAAATATTTCTGCCCGCTTAAGATTAAGCAAAAAAATTACAGAAATTTTTACTCGTATTGTTAAGGAGCATATGCGGCCGGGATTTTTAATCCATGAAAAATCCCTTACCTCAAAAGCGATTTACCGTCTTTTTAGAGATTTAGGAGATGAAACGATTGAAGTTTTACTAATTTCTCTGGCAGATCGTATGGCGGCTCAGGGTGTTTCTTTTCTTGATGGATTTATTCGTCATAATAATTTAATTGAAGTTTTAATGGGAAGATATTTTGAATACGAAGAAGAAAAAGCCAAAAAGGTTAAATTGTTGAGCGGACAGGATTTAATTGATAACTTTAATCTTGCGCCGGGACCACAAATAGGAAGATTATTATCAGAAGTTGAAGAAGCATCATTCCATGGGTTGATTGCAACGAAAAAAGACGCGCTTGATTTTGTGGCTGAAAGATTGGCTTTAAAAAATAAGCGTGAGTAGATGTATCAGGCGAGACTTGGACCTATTGCAGCTTCTCAATAGCCGAGGCATCCTGCCTTGGAGAAAAAATCTGATTATCCTTAATTATCTACCATTTAGAAATTTTCTATTGACAGACATAAAGTTGCTTGATAATTTGAGAACAAACAGATTGTTAATGGAAACAGTATGATGTTAATGAAAATAGTAGGACAGGCGTCTCGCCTGTGTCAGAGAACAATCAAAACATCAAAGGAGATAGAATAATGTTCGCAGATTTAATTTTACCTAAGCCCAATCTAACCAGAAACAAATCTCTTTTCTTTATTTTTCTCCTCTCTTTAATTTCTTTATCTCTCTTTACAAAAACCAGTTTTGCAACTGATACCGCCCCACCTTTTATATACAACTTAACTCCGGCAGAAAATAGTTACACACCCTGGCATAAACCATTGATTCAGGCAGATATATTTGACAGCGAAAGCGGAATAGATCAAAACTCAATTATTCTAAAAATAGACGGGATTCCTGTCTCATATAACTACAGTCCTTTAACCGGCAGACTTTCATATCTGCCGGTTAATTTTTTATCTACTGGAAGACATAATCTAAGTCTGGAAGTAAAAGATAATCAGGAAAACACTTCATATAACTTACACTCCTTCTACATTCAAACAGTTTTTTACTACACCCTCTTCTCGGACAGCAATTTAGAAATAAAAGGAAACCCTCAGATATCTGGCAATACCTATTCCAAGGCAAATACAAATCTAACCGGGAATCCAGTTGTTCAGGGAGCAGGTTATGCCACTGGAACTATCACTTATAATTCTTCAAACCCACCTTACACCAATGGCATCTATCAAAACGTAGAAGCAAGACCATATCCGGAAATAGATTTTGATTATTACAAATATTTAGCTTTAAACAGTGGAACCTATCTTACAGGAGAGATTCATCTTTCCAATAAAAACAATCTATCCGGACTTATTTATGTAGAAGGAAACATAAAAATATCAAAAGATAATCTTTTACCAACTACAATTATTGCTACAGGAAATATTAATCTCTCAGGCAATACTAATCTAAGCTCATATTTAGACAATCTGACCCTGATTGCCAAAGGAGATGTTGAAGCAGTCGGAAAAGGTAACATTGGCGGAGTAATTTATTCCAATAACAAAAAAGCAAAACTAGCCGGAGACAAATCATCCTCAGGCGCAATTGCAGGAAAAGAATTAATTGAAGTTTTAGGCAATTCAGTCGCAACAGATACTATCCCTCCCAATCCGCCTTACCTTAATCCGCCAACCTCCCCAACCAATAATTCAACCATAACAATATCAGGACAAGCAGAACCAAATTCAACTATTGAGATACTGGAAGGAATTAATGTTTTAAAAAGAACTCTCACTGACTCAAACAGTCTCTTCAACACCACTCTTGATTTAACTCAAGAAGGAACTCATATTTTGTCAGCCGTAGCAATTGATTCATCAGGCAACATTAGTTTATCTTCAGACCCAAGAACCATAATCATTGATAAAACCAATCCTTTAGTAGAAATTATCAGTCCGGAAAACAATTCAACTGTAAGCAACATTGTTAATATTAATGTCAATGCTTCAGATAACATCTCTTTAGACAAAGTAGAACTATATATTGATAACCAGTTAAAAACAACCTTCACCAATCCACCATATAGCTACAATTGGGATACCACAGGTCTTTCAGGAGAACATACCATCAAAGCAATCGCCTATGATAAAGCAGGAAATACCAACTCAGATACCCATACCGTTACAATTGCAGGGAATATCATTACACCCCAAGGAGGAATATACAATTCATCAGATAACAACCTATCCTTAGAATTTCCTCCCAACTCAGTTTCAGAAAACATTCAGATAGTCTACACTCCTCAACCACCAATAGATATTTCTGGTTTTAATTACACAACCCATTTCTTTACCCTAGAAGCATACAACCAAAACAATATTCCAGTTACTCAATTTAATCAGCCAGTAAAAATAACAGTTAAAAACATTGATCCTTTATATCTTCCAACCACCAGTCTTTACTATCAAGACAGTATTACAAACAACTGGATAATTATTCCTGAATCTACAATTGATTATACCAATAATAGCCTTACCAACTATCTAAACCATTTAACCTTATTTGCTCTTCTTTCAGATAATACTCCACCAACTACCACTATCAACACCAATGGAACTCTAGGAGAAAACAACTACTATACTTCAGACGTAACTGTTACCTTAAATTCAACTGATACTGGTTCAGGTTTAGATAAAACAGAATACAGCTTAGATGAACTAACTTGGAATACCTACACAAATTCTTTTATCTTAAACACAGAAGGAACAACAACAATTCAAGCTAAATCAACCGATAAACAAGGAAACACAGAAAACCCACCCATAGAAAAAACCATTCAAATAGATAAAACCAATCCTTTAATTTTCAATCAATCACCAATCCAGTCTGTTCAAACATACACCCCTTTAATTTCAGCTAATTTAACAGATTCAGCCTCAGGAATAAATTCTTCTTCAATTGTAATGAAATTAGACAATCAGACAGTTAATCATTCCTACAATTCTTTAACTCAGGAAGTAAGCTACATTTCTTCAACTAATCTATCAAGAGGAAAACACACGGTAAATATTTCAGCAAAAGATAATGCAGGCAATCTTACCACTTCTTCCTTTAGCTTTGTTGTCTTTGGAACACCGGTTGGAGGAACAATTTCAACCAATACCACCTGGATTAAAGACGCAAGTCCATATATCTTAGAAGGTTCTGTTATTATTAATCAAGGCACAACCTTAACTGTCGAACCCGGAACTATTGTTAAAATTGATAGAGCCAGAATAGATGTAAACGGCACCCTGACAGCCAACGGAACATCTTCTGATAAAATTGTTTTTACCTCTATCTGGGATGATTCATACGGAGGAGATACCAATAACGATGGAAACACATCTGTTCCCAACTGGGGCTACTGGGGTTACATCCGTCTCTCAACCAGTTCTAAACTCAATCATACTATTATTAAATATGGCGGGGGAACATACGATGTTATTGGTACCCTTCAGCACTACAGCAATGGAGCTCTTTACATAAACGGCGGTTCACCTGAAATTACCAATTCCCTTATCTCAGACAATATAAATTACGGGATTAAAATTGGTGATTCAGCCACACCAGTTATTTCAGGAAACACAATTACTAAAACTAAACCTGATCCTACTTGGTGGCTAAATGGCATTGGAAGCGCTGTCTATGTAACGGAATCTCCTTCGCCAACAATTAATTACAACAATATCTACAACAATAATTCTTATGGCCTCTATAATGCCAGCACTGGTGCAGTCAACGCCAAACACAACTGGTGGGGAATCGCCACTAATCCATTAAACACAATCTATGGAAATGTAGATTACTCTTCCTGGGCGCTCAGTCCTTACACCGGTCAAGGCGGAGGAGACAGCCCGGAAGGTAGATATGGACAGGATACACCTTCCGGCTATGCTGGTGAACCAGTCAATACAACTACCGGAAACTATACCTATGAACATGAGGATATAAACATTCCCGGCAAAGGAATACCTGTTCAAATAGTTCGCTCCTATAACTCACAAGACAACAGCTACAATGGATCTTTTGGCTATGGCTGGACACATAACTACAACTTAAATCTTCGCTTCAACTCAGATGAATCAGTTACCTTAATGAGAGCAAAAGGAGAGAGATATACTTTTACTAAAAATCCTGATGAAACTTATGCTACTCCAGAAGGAATCTTTGAAACCCTGACTAAGAATTTAGACAATACCTACATCTTAAAATTTAAAGACCAAAGTAAATACAATTTTAATTCTTCAGGCTATCTTACTAACCAGATAGACAAATATGGAAATACTACTCTGCTTTCATATACCAATAATCTTTTAACAACAGTTGCTGATTCTGGAGGAAGAACCTTAACCTTTACCTACACCAACAACCGAATCACCAAAATCCAGGACCAGACAGGAAGAAAGATTCAATATGGTTATGATGCCAATGGTAACTTAACCACCGTAACTGATATGAATAATAAAACAACTACCTTTACTTATGATTCCAGTCATCAGTTAACCACCATAAAAGAGTCTGAACCAAGCACAAATCCATTCCTTACCAATAACTATGATTCAAATAACAAAGTAGACCTACAGAAAGATGCTTTCTTAAACACTTTTGCCTATTCTTATGACACTGCAAACAAGAAAACTACAACAACCGACAATAAAGGAAAACAAACCATTCACCAGTTTGATGACAGATACAGACTTACTAAGTCAACCGATCCTTTACTTAACTCAGTAACTTCAGCCTTTTCAACCCTAGATTTACCAGATTCAGTTACTAACCAAAACAATAAAACAACAAGCTTCACCTATGACACAAATGGAAACACCACCTCCACCAAAGATCCTTTAAACCACGAGATAACTGCCAGTTATGACTTAACCAACAACAATCTCCTCTGGACCAAAGATCCTTTAAACAATCAAACCACCTACAACTATGATGCAACCGGTAAATTCCTCCAGAGCATCGCAAGCCCTATCGGCACGACAACCTTTGATTACTACACTGATGGGTTGCTAAAAACTCTAACCGATGCCAATAGCCACAACACAAGCTTTGGATACAATACCTATGGCAACCTTACATCCATTCAAGATGCCCTGCTTAAAACAACTTCCTTTGAATATGATCCTGTAGTAAGAATGACCGCCTCAATTGATGCCAATACCAACAAGACCCAGTTTGTTTATGACAATGAGGGAAACATTCTAACCATCAAAGATCCTCTGGCTATTTCTGATCCCACAAACAGACACCAGGTAGACTTTACCTATGATGGCAACAACAATCAGAAGACCTTTAAAGACGCCAATAATAATCTCACCCAGTTTGGCTATGATGATATGGATAACTTAACCAACGTTATTGACGCTAACAGCAAAACTACAAATTATACCTACGATGCTAACTACAACTTGGAAACAGTCACCGATTCTTTACTTCATACCACTACCTACAGTTATTACGATGACAACAAACTCTCAAAGATAACCGATCCTCTCAACAATATACTGGAATTCAACTATGATCCAGCAGGAAACTTAAGCAAAACTATTTATCCCAATTCAAATGAAACCTATTACAGCTACTATGACGATAATCTCCTAAACACCGTAACCTACAAGAATGAACCAACGAGCTACACCTATACTTACAATCCTACTCATACGCTAAATACAGTTACTGACAACAACGGAAAAGTCTTTAGCTACGGTTACGACAACGGAAACAGGCTAACCTCAGCCAATGATCAAACCAATTCTGCAATTACTGGTGGGTTTACCGTCCAGAGAAATTATGATGGAGTCTCCAATCTCACTTCACTCTCGTATGGCTCAACAAATCTTGTATACGGATACAATGATCGTGACGATATGACTTCTTTGTCTGTCAACGGTCAATCGTCAACTGTCTTCACCTACGACGATACCAGGAATAGAACTGACGTGAACACACCTGATTCCACTAACAGACATTACACCTACAATGATGCCAACAGAATAACTCAGGTTAAAAACACAACTATTTCAGGAATACAAACCTTTGACTATACCCATGATTCCAATGGAAATATCTTATCTGAAAACAACGTAACCTATGGTTACGATTCCTTAAACAGACTCCTTTCCTGGAATCAAGGTGGAATCAATACAACTTATCAATATGATGATGCGGGGAATCTCTTAACTGTTAAAGAAAATGATGCCCCTACAAAGACCTTTACTTACAACGAAGCAAACCAGATCGCCAATGCTGGATACACCTATGATGTTAATGGCAATATGACTTCAGATGGAATATTTAACTATGAATACGATGGAGAAAATAGACTTAAGAAAACAACCAAGGTTTCAGGTGGGAGTACAGTTGCAGAATATACTTATGATTATATGGGGAGAAGAGTTTCAACAACAGAAGGCGGCTCAACCACATATTTCCATTATGATGGTTGGAATGTAGTAGCTGAGACAGATTCTAGCGGGGCTGTGATTGCAAGCTATACTTATGACAACAGAAATCAGCTAGTCTCACTGACAAAAGGCGGTGCTACATATTATTATCAATACAATGCTCATGGAGATGTAGTAAGCTTAACTAACAGTGCAGGACAAGTAGTTAATACTTATGAGTATGATCCTTGGGGGAAGATTCTAAGCGCTAATGAAACAATTGAAAATCCTTATAGATATGCAGGATATAGGTATGATTCTGAAACAGGACTGTATTATTTGCAGAATCGTTACTACAAACCAGACATTGCAAGGTTTATTACAAAAGATAAATATCCGAGCAATGTAAAGAATCCGCAGAGCTTAAATCCTTATGTTTACACAAATGATAATCCCACTAACTTTGTAGACCCCAGTGGTGAACTTGCTTTCATAGGGCTTGCTGTGCCAGCCATTGCTGGTGGATTTGCTGGTGCAATTGGTTACACTACAGGCCTTGCCATCTCCAACTATATTCAAGGGCAGTCATTGATGAATGGTTTCAGAGGCAGAGAATTGCTGATGGCAGCTGCAGGTGGTGCCGTAGGAAGTGTTGCCATTACTGTAACCGGTGCGGGGTTGGGTGGAGCAGGTGTTATTGGAGCTGTTGTGAGTGGCATCCAATATATGGCAAGTAGCTACTTAACTTCGCAAACACCTACAGCAGCAGGATTTGCTACTACTCTTGGAGCCGGTGGCATAGCTGGTGCAATAGGTGGCGGGGCAAAGGCGCGCCCCCTTTATGGTTTTTTAAGAAATATCATAGCTGGCACAGTGAGTCCATATGTCACCGAGGCATTTCGCAAAGGCGCTCCCTACCTGAAAAAGATTCTTCAGACATTGAACCCCTTGAACGATTCTTTGATGTGGGGGGAGAGGCCTTAATGTCTATAGGGGGACGCATTACCTTTACGTTTACTATTTTACTTTCAATAGCACTGATAGCTTCTGGTATTTATACTATTGTGACAAGAGAGGCTTTAACCTACAAAGGCACACCTTGGCTAGGTAGACGGCTTTCATATCGACCAGTACTTGCTGGGGTAGTCCTTATAATAATCGGTATCCTTGGCTTAGCATGGTTTATATTTCTTGGTGTGAAATTTCCAGAAAAGTGGAGGTGGTGAAATATCTAATACCTTTGTCTTATCAACAACGAAGCTAATTAGATAACCAATACCGGTTTTACCTATGATGTTAGTGGCAATATGATCTCAGGTGGAACTATATCCCAAAGATGTATTCTATTTAATCCAGTAATCATGGGGTCGTATCTTTACATTTGACATTAGTTAATCTTGCTGATATTGTATCTTTATGGTGCGTCAACTAAGAATTAACTATGAAAATGCCGTATACCATGTCTTAAGCAGAGGTAATCAAAGAGGCGAAATCTTTTTGGATGATGGAGATTATTATCTGTTTCTTGATACCTTAAAAGACAGCGTTGAAACATATGGTGTTTCTATAATTTCCTATGTACTTATGAAAAACCACTATCACTTCATTGTGGAAACACCTAATGCCAACCTAAGTAAGTTTATGAAGCACTTCAACATAACCTACGCTACAAGATTCAACAAAAAACATCAACGAGAGGGTCATCTCTTTCAAGGAAGATTCAAATCAATAGTTATAGAAGAAGATTCTTATCTTCTCACCCTTTCTCGCTATATTCACCTGAACCCAATAAGAACAAAATATTTTGAAAGAAAAAGCCCAAAAGAAAAACTGGACTATCTTCTCTCTTATCAGTGGAGCACTCTTTTGGGATACATAAATTCAAAATACAAAAAAGACTGGATCAACTATGAAAAAATCTTGTCTTATTTCAAGAAAAAAGAAAACCAGGCAAAAAGATCCTATTTTAGTTTCACAAAAGAAGCAGTTAAAAATCCTCCTCAAAACCTCTTCGAAGAACTAAAATATCAAATGGTTTTAGGAACAGATTCTTTTGCCAAAAAAATAAAACAGGACTTTTTGGAAAAAGAGAAAAGTATAAGAGAACTTCCATCTCTACGACAACTAAAATGTCTCTCTTTAGATTTGGTAATAGAAAAAGTTGCTGACTTTTTTGGTGTAGATAAAACTGAGGTTATCCAAAGAAGAGGTGGAAATATAAAACAAATCGCTATGGACTTGTGTTATAAGTACACTAATTTATCTCAACAGGAAATTGGTAAGTCATTTGGTAATGTAGATTATAGCACCGTAAGTCAAAACAGGAAAAGACTAAAACAAAAGATGCAAAGTGATCAAAAACTATCTTCAATCTATATGAAAATCGTCTTGAAAAAGAGGGTTATGAAGTCATTTCGGTCTCTGATGGCGAGGAAGCTTTGAATTTATTTAAAAAAGAACAACCTGACCTGATAATTCTCGATTTAATGTTACCTAAGCTAAGCGGAGAGGAAGTTTGCCGCATTTTAAGAAAGGAGAGCCTCGTTCCCATAATTATGCTTACCGCTAAAGATTCGGAGGTAGACAAAGTGGTGGGATTAGAAATTGGGGCTGATGATTATATAACCAAACCCTTTAGTCTCCGAGAACTGTTGGCTCGGGTGAAAAGTATTCTTAGAAGAACAGAAAGCCAAAAGACCCCGGAGAAAGAAGCTGAGCCCATAAGAAGAGGCCCATTTTTACTCGACCTCAAACGCCACGAAGCCAAATTGGAACAAAAGGTTCTCGCTTTGCCGTTAAAAGAGTTTGCTATATTGGAGCTTTTCCTGAGAAATCCAGGGCGAGTATTCACTCGCGATCTTATCTTAAGAAAAGTTTGGGGAGAGGACTATTTTGGAGACACTAAAACGGTGGATGTCCATATCCGGCGCTTAAGGGAAAAAATTGAAAAAAATGCTAGTAACCCCCAGTTTGTTCAAACTGTTCGTGGTCTTGGCTACCGGTTCGAAATTGATGAAAAATGAAACTTAAAAGTATCTGGGTTTGGGACAAAATAGACTCCATCGAAACATTGCTTGCAAATATAGCTGACGGAGTAATAGTGACCGATGCCCAGGGAAGGATTGTTATTTTAAACTCGGCCGCCGAAAAGATTTTTGGACTGAGTAGGGAAAAAACTGAGGGAAATACAGGTCATCAAAGATTAGACAGTTTAATTAAGCAATCGATCCAGGGTAAAAAATTAAAAGAAGAGCTAACTTTGGCTTACCCTCAAAAGCGGATAATAAAAGTTAAAACAGTGCCTCTGAAAAATAAAAACGGTGAAATAACCGGCGCAATCGCTATTTGTGGCGATGTTACTAAAGTAAGACAGTTAGAAAAGATACGGGAAGAGTTTATTGCTAATGTTTCTCACGAATTACGGACTCCCATTTCCGCCATTAGAGCTTCTGCCGAGACCTTGCTTAACGGCGCCCAGGGTGACCCCCGAGCCACCAAACAATTTCTTGAAAATATCCATAAAGAATCAGAGAGGCTTTCGTTTCTTGTTGCCGATATCCTTGATCTATCCCGCCTTGAATCAGATAAAATACGTTATCCAAAAAGAAAGGTTCCCATAAGTAAAATAGTTAATGAAATTACTGATAGGTTCAGCTCAAAAGCAAAGGAAAAACAGATTAAATTAAAAACTAAAACTCCTTTACCTTCATTGGAATTGAAAATAAACGAGAAAGATATAGCGCTGGCCTTATCAAACCTTCTTGACAACGCTTGCAAGTATACTCCGATTGGGGGAGAAATCGAGATTGAGGTTAAGGAAATCAAAGAGCAGGTGGTCATTTTCGTAAAAGATACGGGAATTGGCATACCGCCTCAGGATCTCCCGCGAATTTTTGAACGTTTTTACCGAGTTGATAAAGGCCGCTCCCGCGAGACGGGGGGGACCGGCATTGGTCTCTCTATAGTCAAACATGTTGCTGAAAAGCATGGGGGCCGCGCACAAGTAGAAAGTAACTTAGGAAAAGGTTCTAAATTCACTATTCTTCTTCCTAAATAAATTATCTTCATTTTAAACATTCGAAAGTTCCCGTAATCCGCTTCAGTTAGCTGCATTCTTTCTCAAACTTTCGTCTTTAAAAATTTAATTTACACTTAACCCCCATTTAACTTGGATTTTACCTTGTCATGCTACAGTTGAAGCATGATTAGATATCAAAAAACAACTTTTTTGAGATTTTACAAAGTAATCGGCGATTATATTTTGGATTTGCTGATCATTGCAGTTCTTGCAGCTTTGGCGGTGGGCACCGTAAAGGTGTTTTTGAATTTCGCCTCTTTTACCAGCTACAAATCTCTTCACAGAGGTTTCAGCCAAATTTTAAATGATGTGCTTGTTGTATTTGTATTCCTCGAATTATTCCGTTCCCTTTTGGAATATTTCAAGGAGGAGCGAGTGAAAATCACTTATTTAGCCGATGCCACTCTCGTCTTTCTGTTTAAAGAGGTTTGGGTAAGTTTCTTTTTCAGTGAGACTCAATGGATAAGAATGGTTTCGCTGGCTTCAATTTTGTTGATAACCAGTATCATTCGCACTTTGGCCGTAATTTATTCTCCAAGTGAAGAAAAAGAATGAAAAAAGTTCAATTTGTCACCCGGAAATCTGCGAAAACAAATAAATTTACCCAAATTTAACTTTTCTTTAATTTTGATTTTACTTTGGTTTGTTAATATTATTTTGTTCTGACCAACGATTTTATTTTGAGAAAAGATGGATGGGAGTTGATGCCGATGATGAGATAACAAATGAAGTAAGGTTGTTGAGGTGACCAGAGCCGGAAGCTCATCATTTTAAAATTTTAAAGGAGGCAGATTTATGTTGAGAAAAAAACTATTTATATTTGTAGCAATGTTTGTCGCATTCGGCATATTGTTTGTAGCAGTTCAAGGATGTGCTGAGAAAAAAGAAGAGAAAGCCGAGAAAGAAACGAAAAAAGAAGAAAAATTAAGCGGGACAATTAAGGGTGACGGTTCAAGTACAGTTTTCCCTATCACTGAGGCAGTGGCTGAAGAATTCCAGAAGGAAAATCCTGATGTAAGAGTCACAGTTGGTATTTCCGGTACCGGAGGCGGTTTTGAAAAGTTTACTCGCGGAGAGATTGACGTTGTTGATGCCTCTCGTCCGATTAAGGATGAGGAAAAAGAACTAGCCGCCAAAAATGGCGTTGAGTATTTTGAATTTAAAGTCGCCTATGACGGTCTTTCAGTTCTTGTTAATCCCAAGAATAAATTCGTAAAATCTCTAACTGTCGCGGAGCTGAAAAAAATATGGGAGCCGGAAAGTAAAGTATCCAGCTGGAAAAATATTCGACCCGAATGGCCGGATGAAAAAATTATTCTTTTCGGACCGGGAACTGACTCGGGAACTTTTGACTATTTCACCAAGGAGATTGTTGGCAAGGAAGGCGCCAGCCGATCTGATTATACGGCCAGTGAAGATGATAATATTCTAGTCGAAGGGGTCGCATCCGAAGAAGGTAGTCTTGGTTATTTCGGCTATGCCTACTATTCCGCGAATAAAGACAAATTGAAATTAGTGGCAATTGACGGCGGCAAGGGCTCCTTTTTACCTTCGGAAAAAACAATAAGATCGGGGGAATACTTTCCTCTTTCCCGGCCTCTTTTTATTTATGTAACAAAAGAAGCTTTTAAACGGACAGAAGTAAAAGAATTTGTCCAGTTTTTCTTAGGGGAAGAATTGGCTTCGTTGGTTAAGCAAGTTGGCTATGTTCCCCTGCTGGAATCAGAATTAAAGGAAGAGCAGGGAAAATTGGAAAAGAGCCAGTAAAAAACCAATCCGATGCAGCGGAAACCTTCAGGCATCCGGAGAAATGAAAAAATCGAGAGGGAGTCTCTCTTTCTTTCAGGAAGTCTCTTTTAAAGAATTCCTCACCGAGAGGCGGACACTTCTTTTCGCGCCAAAGCACTTTGGTATTCCGCCTCTTCTCTGGGGGACTTTTTGGTGACAGCAGGAGCAAGCCTGCTCGTGTGCGAGGATACCTTAAAATCACTACTTAAGTAACACAAAGATTCCCGCGCCCTCTGTAGAAAATTTGTAACGGTACTTCTGTTATCTAAACTTATATAAACAATAGATAGCGGAGGTGAAAATGGCAAAACTTTCTAAGGAGGATAAAATAGCTGAAGAAAAAGGAGAAAAACAATAGATACCTTGCAAAGCTATACGATGTTGATGAATCTGCCACTTATCGGTCCCAGGGAAAATATTTATGAAAGACTCCGAAGAAGATGATAAAAATCTTGACGATGAATCAGAACTGTATTACTTTGGAGCAAGATATTATGATTCAGAGATTGGGAGATTTATAACCAAAGATCCCGATGGAGGAGACGCAACTGACCCTCAAAGCTTAAATCCTTATGTGTAGTTTACAGCCCTATCTTATTTGTCTAAATTTTACAATAGAATTCTTTTACGCAAAGCAGCTAGGGATTCAATGGAATTGTTGCAAAATCGCGCTTATATGCTTATAATAAAGCGAGGTATAAAACGAATCTTAATCTTTTCCCTGATTAAAAATAATTTTGAGAGGTGAAATATGAATAGATTATTTACTGCAGTTGTGTATAAAGAAGAAAACCTATATGTTGCCGAATGCCCTGAAGTTGGTACTGTAAGTCAGGGAATAACTGTTGAAGAAGCTGTGAAAAACTTACAAGAAGCTACAGGGCTATATCTTGAAGAGTTTCCGCTAAAAGAAACTCAACATCCCTTCCTTACAACCTTTGAGGTAGCTGTCAATGCCTGAACTTCCTCATATATCAGGCAATGAAGCTATTAAGATATTCGTAAAATTAGGTTTTAAAATTGCCAGACAAAGAGGTAGTCATGTTGTCTTACGAAAAGAAAATAAGGGTTGTGTTATTCCTCTCCATAAAGAAATCGCAACTGGAACCCTCCGAGGAGCGCTTAAACAAGCCGGAATCACTGTAGAAGATTTTATAGAAACATATAAAAACAGATAACCATTCAATTCAGCGGATTTTGAACACCGCAAAAGAATGCGGCGCGCTCAAAACCGCTGATTTCAATCGTTGGGCGGCTAACTTCCGAGCCATCACGCGCCAAGAAAATGCAAAGCATGGAAACTATGTCAAACACCATATTGCATACACAAGTCATTGATGAAATTGGGGGAACACAAGATAAATAAACAATCAGGTTATAAAAATATTCAGGTTGTACACCCAAGGAGGTTATCTAAAATGACTAAAAAGACACCTGGATTTATAGAGGAAGTTCGGGGATAAAATTTCCCTTTGATTTTTGTTTGTTATTGCATTACAATGTGATTGCAGACGGTGTTCCTTAATAACCAGAATAAAATAAAAATAATATAAAACTAATTACAGGATGGGTCAATTAGCTTTTCAGTGCCAACAAATGGCAGGGCATACTTATAATTAAGAACGAAAAAAGCATAATTGATTTTTTTATGCGCGTTTTTATGATACAACCTAAACCTTGAAGGGAGATTAAGTAAAAATATGAATGAGCGGCCTATGGTTTCAAGAAAAAAACTGGTTGGCAGTATTTTTATTCTAATTTTAATGTTGTTGGCTTTTTCTTCAGGATGCCGTAAGACGAAGGATAATAACTCAAAGGAATCAAGCGGTGAAGTTAGAGCCGATGGTTCAAGTACTGTTTATCCTATCACAGAGGCGGTAGCTGAAGAATTTCAGAAGGAAAACCCCGATGTAAGAGTAACTGTTGGAACTTCAGGAACTGGCGGCGGATTTAAAAAGTTTGTTGCCGGTGAAATAGATATTAATGATGCTTCAAGACCAATTAAAGACGAAGAAAAGCAAAAAGCTGAAGAAAATAAGATCGAATACGTTGATTTCAAAGTGGCCTTTGACGGCATAACTATTGCGGTTAATCCTGAAAACGACTGGGCTAAAGATATTACTGTTGACGAGCTTAAAAAAACATGGGAGCCTGAAAGCAAGGTGACGAAATGGAGCGACATTAGAACCAACTGGCCAGATGAAAAAATTATTTTGTTTGGACCCGACACGGATTCAGGCACTTTTGATTTCTTCACTGAAAAGATTGTTGGCGAGGAAGGAAGCAGCCGTTCAGAATATACGGCCAGCGCTGATGACAATGTTCTTGTTGAAGGTGTAAGCGGCGAAAAGTATTCACTGGGTTATTTTGGTTATGCTTATTATAAAGAAAATAAAGATAAATTAAAATTTTTAAAAGTGAATGGTGTGGCTCCAGGCGTTGATACTATTCTTAAAGGAACATACCAGCCTCTTTCAAGGCCTGTTTTTATCTACGTCAACAAAGAATCTCTTAAAAGAGAGGAACTTTCTGCTTTTGTAAAATTTTATCTTGAAAATGCTTCTTCTCTTGTTAAGGACGTAGGTTATATTCCTGTTCCTGAAAGTGATTATCAGGAACAACTGGAAAAACTAGAGGAATTAATAAAAGAATAAAATGTTAACAACAGATTACAGAAGACAGACAACAGAAGTCAGAAGAAACTAGAGGAATTAATAAGAAAATAAGATGTTAACTGTAGATAATAGTAAGTATACAGTAAAACAATTAAAAGAAAAAATCATTGAAGGATTTCTTTCTTTCTCTTCAATGATTTCAATATTAACAACACTTGGTATTGTCGCAATTCTTATTGTAGAGTCTATTGGTTTTTTTAAAGAAGTATCTCTGGTTGAGTTTTTTGCGGATTTAAAATGGGCGCCGCTTTATCAACCTCGTCATTTTGGCATTCTTCCACTTATCGCAGGCACAATTCTTACTTCGGCTATTGCCTGTTTTGTCGCTATTCCGCTTGGTTTGCTTATTGCAATCTATCTAAGTCAATATGCCAGTAAAACTATTCGCGCCATAATTAAACCTCTTCTTGAAGTTCTGGTTGGTATCCCCACGGTTGTTTATGGCTATTTCGCCCTTACTATGATGACTCCATTTTTGAAAAATTTTTTTCCGGATATCAGAATATTTAACGCTCTTTCTGCCGGATTGGTTATGGGAATAATGATTATTCCAGTAGTTTCTTCTTTGAGTGAAGACGCTATGTCAGCGGTGCCGAAACACTTAAAAGAAGGAGCATTGGCGCTCGGGGCGACCAAGTTAGATGCAACAATTAAGGTAATTATACCAGCATCTCTTTCGGGAATAATAGCTTCTTTTATTTTAGCAATATCCCGCGCTGTCGGAGAAACTATGATAGTTGCTTTGGCGGCGGGAGCAACGCCGAATCTCACTCTTAATCCTCTTGAGAGTGTCCAGACAATGACAGGTTATATCGTTCAGGTAAGCCTTGGAGACACGCCATTTGGAAGCATTGGCTACAAGACAATTTTTGCTGTGGCTTTGCTTTTATTTCTTCTTACGCTTGTTCTTAATATAATAGGAAAGATGTTGGTTGGATGGGAAAGAGAGATTTATTAAGCAACAAAGAAACAGAATTAAATATTTCCAGAAGAAGAATAATGGATAAAATTTTTTATCTTATTTCCGTTTTGGCAGTCATCGCAAGCGTTGTTGTTCTTTTGGTTTTTATATCAGGTATTTTGTTTAAAGGAATATTCTGGTTAGGATGGGGATTTATTGCCGGCGCGCCGTCCAGATTTCCTGAAAAAGCCGGTATTTTTCCAGCCCTTGTTGGTTCTTTCTGGCTGGTAATCTTAACAGGATTGATTGTTGTGCCTTTAGGTGTAGCTACCGCATTATATCTGGAAGAGTATCAAAAAAAGAGTTTTCTTGCCAGAATTATTGATATTAATATATCAAATCTGGCAGGAGTGCCCTCGATAATCTACGGTCTTCTTGGACTTTTCCTTTTTGTAAGGCTCTTTGCTTTTGGCAGAAGCATCTTGTCGGGAGCGCTAACAATGAGTTTGGTAGTTCTTCCTATTGTTATAATTGCCTCTCAAGAGGCGCTCAAGGCTGTTCCTCAGTCCATCAGGGAGGCTTCATTTTCTCTTGGAGCGACCAAGTGGCAGACAATCTATCATACGGTTATCCCCTCGGCTCTTCCGGGAATATTTACCGGAATCATTCTTGCCTTGGCAAGAGCGGTTGGCGAGACTGCTCCTTTGATGATTATAGGGGCTTTGGCGTTTGTTGTTTTTACTCCCCGAGGTCTTTTTGATTCATTTACTGTCCTTCCTGTTCAGATATATAACTGGGCGTCTCGTCCCCAGAAAGAATTTCAGGAGATTGCGGCTGCCGCTATTATTGTTCTGTTGATTTTTTCCTTAGCCTTAAATGCGTTTGCCGTGGTACTTCGACATAGGGCGACAAAAAAGTTAGGTTAATATGAATTCAAAATCAAAAAAAACCAAAAAAAACAAAAATCAGAAAAACGGAAATAAAATTGTGTTATCAAATCTTTCCTTTTACTATGGAGATAAGTTAATAATTGAAAATGTTTCTTTTCCTGTCAGAAAAAATGCTATTACTTCGATAATAGGCTCGTCAGGCTGTGGTAAAACCACTCTTCTTAAAACAGTTAATCGTCTTTATGAAGAAAACCCTCTGGCAAGAATGACTGGCTCGGTTTTTTTTGATGGAGAAGATATAAGCGGGGGAGAAGTTGATGTTATTTTATTAAGGAAAAGAGCAGGGATGGTTTTTCAAAAGCCAAATCCGTTTCCCGGCTCTATTTATGATAATGTTATTTTTGGGCCCCGGCTATATGGGGTTAAAGATAAGGAACAGCTTGATGAAATATGTGAGAGAAGTCTAAAACAAGCAGCGCTCTGGGATGAAGTTAAAGATAGACTTCGAATGAAGGCGCTAAATCTTTCTGGTGGACAACAACAGCGTCTTTGTATAGCAAGAACTTAAGTGGTCTAGCCATATGTTAGTTTATAGCATAATGAATGCGGTAAAGCAAGACCTGACCCCATATGCATATGCAGGCTAACCCTGACGCCTCCCTTTAAAAGCGTCTTCATTTGTCCAAGCCATTAATCTTTAGCTATACTACTTTTGGCCTAAGCATATTTCCTCTTTTGTCTGAAGATGAAATATCCACCAGCAAGCACTAAAGAGATGGAGGTAAGTATGAGCCAGTAAGTGTTGTAGCCGGTAGGTATCCCGACTTCCGCACTTCTTCAAAAATCTCTTAAGAACCATTAAAAAAGCGCGTAAGTAAAGGAAATAATTTTTCAAATGGGTGTCCCACTGCTAAAATGACGCTATGTTTGTGAGAAAGAAAATAAATAAGAGTGGTTCGGTGAGCGTACAAATTATTGATAAGTCAATTGGTTACAGGGTTGTTAGGTCTGTTGGTTCTTCTAAAAATCCAGCAGAAATCAAACAATTGGTTGCCAAAGCATGGCATATGATTCAAAGTTGCGATGACAAGCAAGCGCCTCTTTTTTCTTTCAACACAGAAGAAGAACAGACAATAAAAACTTTTTTATCAGAACTTTCCAATGCGCAAATACACACCATTGGTCCTGAACTCATTTTTGGCACATTGTTTGACCGGCTTGGTTTTAACACCATAAAAGAAGAACTATTTCGTCACATTGTCATTGCCCGGTTAGCTTATCCTGTCAGCAAACTCAAGACCGTTGATTATCTGTACCGTTATCAGGGCATAAAGATAGAGGTAGACACGGTTTATCGTTTTCTTGATAAATTGCGCGACAAGCATAAGGAAACTGTCGAGCGGGTAGCCTATGAATATACTAAGCAAACACTGAAAAATATCTCAGTTGTTTTTTACGATATGACCACTCTGTATTTCGAGACCGAAGATGAAGATGATTTAAGAAAGATTGGTTTTTCTAAAGACGGTAAATTCCAAAAGCCCCAAATTATGTTAGGACTCCTGGTGGGACAAAATGGCTATCCTGTCGGCTATGATATTTTTGAGGGCAACACCTTTGAAGGTCATACTCTCTTGCCAACCATAGAAAGCATCCAAAAGAAATATGGTTTCACAAAACCCATAGTTGTGGCTGACGCAGCTTTACTTTCCAATAAAAACATGAAAAATCTTGCAAACCAAAAATATCGATTCATCCTTGGAGCTCGAATCAAAAATGAAAGCGATGAAATAAAACAGGAGATATTAAAACGATCTAAGAGTCTGCATGATGGACAAAGTTTTTCCGTGAAAAAATCAGATGGGACAAGACTGATTATTACCTATTCGGATAAACGCCAGAGGAAAGATTTTCACAATAGAGAACGAGGGCTTAAAAAACTGCGTCAGAAAGTGAAATCAGGCAAATTAACCAAGGAAAGTATAAACAACCGAGGATACAATAAATTTCTTATCCTTAAAGGCGAAGTTAAATTAAAGATAGACGAAAACAAAGTAAAAGAAGACCAAAAGTGGGACGGTCTAAAGGGATACATTACCAATACGCGATTGTCTCCAAAGAAAATAACGGAAAATTACCGACACCTTTGGCAAATAGAAAAAGCGTTTCGTATCTCAAAGACCGATCTTAGGATCCGTCCCATATATCATTACCGAAAGAAACGCATCGAAGCTCATATCTGCATTGCCTTTGTAGCCTATACAATCTACAAAGAATTAGAACGGCTTCTTCATAAATATAGGGCTGGCTTCAGCCCAAAGCGCGCTGGTGAGCTGACTCATAATATGTATGAATTGGAGTATAAGATGCTAAATGCGATTGAACCAGAAAAGATTATCTTGAAGATGGACGATGAACAGCAAATTCTTTATAAAGTAATACACGGATAATTTCACCTATCAGGGTGTCCCGTTGCGGAAG
>JACQXZ010000053.1 GCA_016208465.1 Actinomycetota bacterium | reverse complement strand
CAAGATAGCCTATAACTATAAAGCTCATTTAGTTATTCCTTATATGTGGCTGAATCCGGGAAGCGAATCATTTTATATGGTTAAAGATAGTCCTTTTGAAAGAGCAATTAAGGATTTTATTATTGATGTTTCAGATCAGCCCTTTGAAAGCAATTTAAATTAAATAGTATGAAGTTAAGGGACTAATTACCCCTTTTGTAAATAACAAAACTAAACAGGAGGAAGTTGGATTGATAAAAAGATTAGCAATATCAATATTTATGACATTCATTTTTGTTTTAAATCTGTTTGGAGGAATTGCCTTAGGGGCGGATTACGATAAAACTTTTTATATTGCTCCAATTTACGAAGTAGCAAAAAACAATTATCTGATTGACAGACAAAATCTTGAGGATATGAGGAGCCGTTTAGGTTCCGGAGGAGAGTATGCAAAATCAGGATTTACTGCTGTAACCAGATACATGAATGAGACGAATGGCCGGGCAAGCGATTTTATCTACGATCCGACTATTGTAAGAAATATTATTCAATTATCAATTGATACCAATATTCCTGTAATGATTATTTTAAATGGTGGTCCTTGGGGCGATGTAGCGGTACCCGAAAATACCGAAGTAAACCTAATTGATTATCTTGAACAGGACATTAATAATGTTCAATGGAAAGATGATAATACGGTTCCGGGTGATTCTGATTATCCAGTAAGAGGGTTAGGCAGACTTTTAACCTTAAGTAATTATAATACTACTGTAAAAAATTATCGAAAGAGAAATTTTCAGGCTGCTATAAGTGAAATATACAGTTTTTCAAAAAATTACCCCAATCTTTTTCTAGGCGTAAATACCGATCCTGAAGTTTTTATGAGTCCCTACTATTTCAGTGATTATAATCCTTTAACTATCAGGGAGTTCAGGGATTTTGAAAAGAGTAAATTTGGAAATAATATAGCCGCGTTTAATAGAGCAATGGGTGGTATAAATTTAAGAAGTTTTGATGAAATAGATCCTCCTCGTCCTTCACTCGGCGGTGCAATGGGAGGGAATCCTTTAGGAGAAGAATGGACGAACTTTAGAGCTTTTTTGGTAGACAATGATGTTCAACAGCAGGTTAATTGGGCGCGCGAATTAGGACTTACCGCAAATAAAATTTATACTCATCAGACTGTAAGGTCTGATAATCCAACATGGAGTCGTTATCTTTTAACCAGTCCGTTGTATACCGCGGCTGTAGATGGCGGATCACTGGGAATTACAACTTTGCAGGATTTATGTTTTAATAAGAATCTTTTTTCAGAAGCAAAAGCTCTAAGTAGCAATTGGGGAATTTTTGAGTATAATCCTGCAAAACCAGACCCAAATGATAAAAAAGTAACTATCACTGATTACAATACGTTTATGAGCGCTTTACAGTTTGCTTATGGTTATAATGTTCATATAATTGCTCCTTATATGTGGAGCCAGGAAGGCAATGAACTTTTTTACAATATTAAAAACAGTGTATTTGAAACAGCTATTCGTGATTTCCTAATTCTAAAAGCAAATAGTCCGATTGACACAATTTCGCCGGGAGAGATTTTTGGAAGAATAATAAACACGAGCGGGACACCTATTGTTGGAGCAGTGATAAGAGCTAATAATATTGTTCCTTCAAATGGAGCAGGATACTTTAGAGTTACCGGGCTTCAGGCGGGAATTTATACAGTTTATTACGATGCTGTAGGTTATATTGGTCAGACGCAGGTGCTTGAGGTAAGAGCAGGAATAACTACAAATACTCCTACCGTGGTTTTATCATCTAATAATCCATCGAGTTCGGGAAGTATTTCTAGAGCTAAAAAGAAGAAGGTTAAAATTAAAAAGAAGAAGGTTAAAAAGAAAAAAAAGAAATAAAATGAAGTTTACAGAGTGAGGTAAAATTTGAAGTTAAACAAGAAGAAAAATTTTTTATTACTTGTGGTCTTACTTGTGGTTTTTGTTTTTAGTTTGTCTGGTACTAGTGAAGGAAAGAAGTCTAGAAGATCTTATAAAGGAATTAAATATTTTTCAAAAGATTTTAAATCCTCAGATCTTTCAATCTTAAAAGGGAAAGCGATAAGCAGTCTGGATGGTTCACCTGTTCCAAACGTTGTAGTCAGGATTGGAACAACAATTGTTGCAACTGATATAAATGGTGATTTTAATTTTACCAGGGTTCAGGCTGGTCAATATACTATATATTATGATGCGGCAGGTTATGAATCTCAAAAACAAGAAAACATCAATGTTTTCTTAAACACAACAATTAATTTGCCAACAGTGATAATGAAGTCCAACTATGGAGAGATTCGGGGTAAAGTTTTTAGTCAGTCTACCCTCCAGCCGATTGCGGGCACAGTTGTAAGGGTTAATGATACAGTAATTCCAACCAATTTGGGGGGTGAATTCAGGTTTACCGCGGTTAGTCAGGGATATTATAATATTCGTTACGATGCTCCGGGGCACATTTTTCAGAATCAGGAAATGATATATGTTTCAAAAGACAATACAGCCAATGTTCCAGATGTAATTCTTTCGCCGGATGGTCCAGCGGCAATAGTCTTGGATATTTCAGACAACCGTCTTTACCTTTATTACGGTAGTTATATGGCGAAATCTTATCCTGTTGCCACAGGAATGAAAGGCTGGCCTACGCCGATTGGCACGTTTGCTGTTAAAAGAAAGGCCCTTAATCCTACTTGGTATCCGCCGGACTGGGCAGACGTTGAGAAACCGGTTCCGGCTGGTCCCAATAACCCCTTAGGCACCAGGATCCTTTACTTAAGCAAATCCGGATATGGGATTCATGGAACAAACAAACCCTCTTCAATAGGAAAAAGGGTTACTCATGGCTGTGTAAGGCTTTTTCCTAAGGAGATAGTTGATCTTTACGACCGCGCTCCAGTCGGTACAGTGGTTAAAATAGTACCTTAACCTAATTCTTCTTTTTTCCGATAAAAGAATTGGCTTTGTAATGCCAAATTCTGGAACCTTGAGGGAGAGATTAAGATGAGAAACTTTTTAAAATATAAAGATTTATCTAAGGTTTACCTCTTATTAATTTTAATAATTTCATTTATTTCTCTTTCGAAAACGGCTGCTTTGGCAGATGTGCTGCCTGTTGAATTAACGGTTAGGATTAATAGTTCAACTACTTCAAAAACCCAGATTCAGGTTTCAACCGGCTGGGTAGGGACATCATGGATGTCTCAGGAAGGGATAGGCAAAAGCATTTATCGGATAGGAATAAAATCAGATGGAACAGTAATCAGTCTGGATGGACAGCTTGATTTTACCCCTTGGCCCGATGTAACCGATCAGGCTCTCAGGATGTATATAAGGTATCCAAATGCTTCTTCAAATGGTGCAGACGCGCTTCTTTATACCAAGGATGGTATTTCAGTAGTTTATGGGAATATGGGGTTTGTTGATTTTGGAAACGGTCAGTTGACCAGAGGTTTAACTGAAGGAAATGGATTTTCAATTGCCAATTCATCAGGAAACTGGCAGACATGGTCACCGCTTCCTCAATATTTTTTAATCCATGTTCCTACAATTACTCCTTCAACAAGAATTCAGGTGTCAGCATATTTTGCTGCTAAAAAATGGGTTTCACAACCTCTTCTGGCAAGAGGAGATTATATTATCAGGGTCGATCCGGATGGGTTTGTCAGAAGTATTGATTCCAAGCTTGCCTTTACTAAATCAGCAGAGGCTTCAGACAGCGCTTTAACTATTTATACTTTAAATCCATTAAATGAAAACGGAGCTGATTACACCCGTTATACCTGGAGCAAATCATCCAATGCAATTGGCGCAATTTCTCTTAATTCATCTGGTTATGTAAATTTTAATAGTGGCGCGGTTAGTTCTTCTTCAACTGGAAATACAGCTTCTACTACTCTAACAAAAGAGGTAGCTTATCCGGAGAAATTTCTTTTAAGAGTTCATCTTGACTCTGTAACACCGTGGACCTATTTACACATACCATTCTATTGGAAAAGAGTAATATACAGGAGCCAGATTCCTCTTCCAGCCGGAGATTACTGGATTCAGGTAATGCCTGATCCTGATCCTAATAATCCAAACACGGCGCCATATCTGCTTAGCGTGGATCACAAATTGATTTTTGAGAGAATATATTGTCCGGAAGCGCCGGATCCTGTATTCGCGGTTTTTATTGCTTTGCCAAAATGGCCTGAGCAGGGATTTGATACAGTCGGGTTTATTCATAATTTCAGGAAACCGAATACCTATCAGACAATGCTGGGCGAAAATAAAACCGGGCCCGATTTAGGTCTTGGGTTTGTTTATGCCGATGTCAGGAATCCGAAGGACGCGATAACTAATCATCCAACCACACCAACAGAGACTCTTACTGGTGGGAACTATGTTGTAATTACCGACTTATGCTCCATGGGTTGTAATGAGACCCTAACCCGAACAAGTCGGAACTAAAAGTCAGAAATTCCAAATAACAATATCCAAATTCCAAATAAGTTCCAAATTCAAATGTCCAAATAACCCAAACTAAGTTTAAATTCCAAATCGCAAATCCCAAAACTCAAATAAATTCCAAACTACAACTTCCAATGATCGAAAACTCTTTGTTTCGGATTTTGAATTTTACTTAATTGGAATTTGTTTGTTATTTGGTGCTTGGAATTTGGTGCTTAAAAATTTTTTGCCAAAAATTACACAAATTTGAATTATAAGGGACTAATACCTCGCAGATTGCTGCGAGGTATTTTTTTCAAGAGACCAGTTTTCTTTATTCGACCTTTATGGTAATCTAATCAACGTAGAAAGAAAGGAGAAGCTTTTTTATGAGTCGTCATAGAAATAGATCTAGAAACAGAACAGAAAATAAAGGTAAATCATGGCTTAAAATAGTCTTGCTTGCTTTTTTAATCTCGGCTCTTCTCGTAGTAGTTGGCGGTATAGTCTGGGGTTATTTTTATATAAATTTCATAGAAAGCAAACTGCATCCTCAGAATAAAAATTTTAGAAAAGTTAAAAATGTTATATCTAAACCAGTTGCAAAAGAACCAGTTAATATTTTATTATTGGGAAGCGATGCGCGGAAAAAAGAAGAAAGCGCACGGGCAGATACTATGATTATTGTCAGAATCAATCCGGTTACAAAGAGAATTCAGATGATTTCAATTCCACGTGACACCAGAGTAAAGATTCCGGGTAAAAAAGATTATTATGATAAAATAAATGCTGCCAACGCGTTAGGTGGTCCCGAACTTGCAATTCGCACTATAGAGGATTTTACTGGTCTTTCAATTCACCATTATGCCGAGATTCACTTTTGGGGATTCCGTCGTTTGGTTGATGCTCTTGGAGGTATAAAGATTAATGTTGAAAAACCGCTGGTTTGGAAGGAGAAAAGATTTGGAATATCTGCCGGTTATCAGTTGATGGATGGAGACAGGGCGTTAAATTATGTTCGTTTCAGACACGATTCTCAAGGTGATTTTGTAAGAAAAAAAAAAAAACAAAAATTTTTCTATGCTTTAATTGATGAATCGTGGCAGATTAAATCAATATTCAAGCTTCCTACTCTAGTTAATATTGTTGCTGATAACATTCAGACTGATATGACCACGCGGGAGATGTTTGGGCTTGCTAATATGTTTAAATCAGTAAACAGAAAAGATATTGAGATGATAACTTTTCCGGGAACGCCAAAGAGTATAAATGGTGTAAGTTATGTAATTCCGGATGAAGAGAAAATAAGCCAGATTCTTTTTTTAGTTAAACGTGGTTTGTCGGTGAACAAAACAGATGGTAAAGACATAGAGACTTCAAAAACTAAAATTATGAATAAAGATATAAAGGTTATCATATTGAATGGCAGCGGCAAGACAGGGGCGGCTAGAGATGCTGGTAATATGCTGGCTCTCGATGGGTTTAATGTGTTGAATACCGGTAATGCCGGCAGTTCTGATTATAAAAAAACAGTGGTTCGTTATAGATGGGGACAATATAGTAAGGCGCTTAAAGTTAAGAAATACTTTCCGGATGCAGAGCTGGAATCGGTTCAAAATGGCAGTATATCATCTGATGTTCTTGTTATATTGGGAAAAGATTCTACCGGGTCGAAAAATGATAATAGCTAGTCGACATTCTGCGAATATCGAATTGTAAATTGAAGATTGTAAATTGAATATGGAGGTAATAGATAAATATGAAAGCGCTTATTTTGAGCGGTGGTGAAGGGACTCGTTTAAGACCGATTACCCATACCAGCGCCAAACAACTTGTGCCGGTGGCAAATAAACCTATACTATTTTACGCAATTGAAGCTATAAAAGAGGCAGGAATAGACAATGTTGGAATTATTGTTGGTGAGACCGAGAACGAAATTAAATCTGCAATTGGTGATGGCAGTCAATGGGGCATAAAAGCAACCTATATAAGGCAGGAAGCTCCTTTAGGACTAGCCCATGCGGTAAAAATAGCTGAACCATTTATTAAAAAAGAATCATTTGTGATGTTTTTGGGTGATAATTTAATTAAAGATGGTATTAAATCACTGGTAGATGAATTCATTGAGAGAAAACCAAATGCCCAGATATTATTAGCCCGAGTCAAAGATCCTCAAAGGTTTGGAGTGGCTGAGCTTAGCGGAGATAAAATAGTCAGGCTTATAGAAAAACCTAAAGATCCGCCAAGCGATTTAGCTCTTGTTGGTGTTTATATGTTTGATAAAAACATTTTTGAGGCCGTTAATAATATAAAACCATCTTGGCGTAATGAACTTGAAATTACTGATGCAATTCAGTATATGGTTGATAAAGGATATGATGTTCAGCCGCATATTATTAATGGCTGGTGGAAAGATACAGGAAAACTTGAAGACATGCTTGAGGCAAATCGGATTATCCTTGATACACTTACAGGTCGATGCGATGGTTTTGTTGACAGCGATTCGCATATTATTGGGAAAGTGGTGATTGAAAAGGGAGCCGAAGTTATAAATAGCATTATCAGAGGACCAGCGATTATAGGAGAAAACACAAAAATCATAAATTCTTTTATTGGTCCGTTTACTTCTGTTTATTTTGATGTAGTTATTAAAAATAGTGAAATAGAACATAGTATTATATTGGAAAAAAGTTCAATTTTAGATATTCATGTCAGGATTGAAGATAGCCTGATTGGTAAAAATGTTGAAGTTTCCAAGTCTCCGATTAAACCAAAGGCTTATAGATTTATGTTGGGAGATAATAGTAAAGTGGGAGTACTTTGATTAGGGACGTAAGACGTGAAACGTAAGGCGTGAGAAGTAAGAAAGACGGAGGACAGAAGTAAGAAGAGATTTGAGATAGAGATAGAGAATTAATTAAGCGGTGAGGATAGATTCTAGGTTAAGGTTTGCAAGGGGTTTTGAATTTTAAACCTTCAGCCTAAGACCTTAGACCTACAACGTTTTTCAATGGGAGGTTTTAAATGATAGAAGGTGTTAAAATAAAGCAACTAAAGGTTATTCCGGATGAACGCGGTTATTTAATGGAGATGTTGAGATGTGATGATGAAATTTTTGAACAGTTTGGTCAGATATATATGACTGCTTGTTACCCGGGCGTGGTGAAAGGATGGCATTATCACTATAAACAGACTGATCATTTTGTAGGCGTGAGAGGAATGTCAAAGGTTGTATTGTACGACAGCCGAAAGGGTTCATCTACTTATGGAGAAGTAAATGAATTTTTCCTGGGCGAAAGGAATCCTATTTTGCTTAAAATTCCTCCATTGGTAATGCATGGTTTTAAAGGAATTGGAACCGAGCTTGCATGTATTATAAATTGTCCGACATTGCCTTATAATTATAAGGAACCGGATGAATATCGATTACCTTATGATACAGATGAAATCCCTTATGATTGGGAAATAAAACACGGTTAAAGGAGTGTAGAGTTTGAAAATATTAGTAACTGGCGGCTGCGGATTTATTGGAGGCAATTTTGTAAGATATATTCTGAATAAATATCCGGATTACAAAATTATAAATCTGGATAAATTAACTTATGCTGGAAATCCTGATAACTTAAAAGATATTGAGGGTAATTCAAACTATCAGTTTGTGAAAGGAGATATATGCGATAAAGAATTAACAGAAGAATTGATTAAAAAAGTTGAAGTCGTAATTAACTTTGCCGCTGAAAGTCATGTTGATCGTTCAATTATTTCACCGGATGAGTTTGTCAATACAAATGTGTTAGGGGTTAATAATTTACTTAGAATATCCCATAAAGCCGGGATTTCAAAATTTATTCAGATTTCAACTGATGAGGTTTATGGAAGTATTGAAAATGGTTCGTTTAAGGAAACAGATATGCTTAGTCCAAGCAGTCCGTATTCTGCCAGTAAGGCAGGAGGAGATTTGATTGCTTATTCTTATTGGGTTACTTTTAAATTACCTGTTATTATTACAAGAAGCTCAAACAATTTTGGTCCTTATCAATATCCCGAAAAATTAATTCCTCTTTTTATAACTAATCTTCTTGAAGACAAACCTGTTCCTTTGTACGGCGACGGAATGAATGTAAGAGACTGGCTGTATGTGATAGATAACTGCAGTGCGATTGATGCGGTTCTTCATAAGGGCAAGAATGGTGAGATATATAATATTGGAGGAGGAAATGAAATTCCAAATATAGAAATAACAAAAAAAGTATTAAATGGTTTAGGTAAACCGGAAAATTTAATTAATTATGTTGAAGACAGACTCGGTCATGATCGCAGGTATTCGATTGATTCATCTAAAGTCAGAAAATTAGGATGGGTTTCTGAATATACTTTTGAATCAGCGATTACTGAAACAATAAAATGGTATAAAGATAATGTATGGTGGTGGCAAAAATTAAAAAAGGCTTTAACTTAATTTTTCTTTTTATGATAATATTCGCCCTTTTAAATATATCCTGTAGAAACCTATCAAAAGTTGAAGAACCTAAGAGAGAGACACCTTTTAAAGAAGTCAAGAAATCTAAAAGTAAACCATTAAAAAAACAAATAGAAACATTTGTATGTTCTATTGATGGTATGCATCTTGAAAAAGAGAATAAAGATGATCGGCCTTTTGGTATAATGATTGAAAATTTAGTTCCTGTAAGACCTCAGGCGGGTTTAAGCAAGGCCTGCGCTGTTTTTGAAGGATTAACAGAAGGTGGAATAACAAGATTTTTAGCTATCTATGCAGGACAGAATGATATTGCCCAAATTGGGCCAGTTAGAAGCGCGAGAACCCATTTTGTAGCGGTAGTAAAGGGATTTAATGCTATATATGCTCATGCAGGCGGTTCGAAATACGCGCTTTCTGCTATAAAAAACTGGCAAGTTGCAGATTTGGATCAAGGCGCTTATCCGGGCGGATTCTGGAGAGTCAAGGGAATTAAATCACCTCATAATGTATTTACAAATATAGAAAAACTTAAACTAAAAGCGGAAGATGTTGATTACAAAATAAAAGCAGATTACGAAGGTTTTAAATTTAAAAAAGATTTATCGTTTAATCAAAGACCTCAAAATGAGGAGATTTCCATTGATTTTTCTATGCCTGCATACAAGGTGGTTTATAAATACGATCGGAACGCCAATTCTTACTTGAGATTCAATGGCGGAAAGCCTCATTTAGACAAATTAACACAAGAACAGCTCAAGCCAAAAAATGTGGTGGTTATTTTTGCTCCTACTTCGTTAATAGATTATGATAGTGGTGTTTTGGATGTTGATGTCATTGGAAGCGGCTCTGCTTTGTTTTTTAGAGACGGCAAAGCTGTAAAAGGAAAGTGGGAAAAAATAAGCGCAGATTCACAGTTTGTGTTTAGAGATGAAGAGTTAAACGAGATTTTATTTAATCCCGGCCAGATTTGGTTTGAAATTGTAAAGACTGATACAAAGATAATATATTCAGATCAGTCTGTTCAAAGTCCAGAGAACACAAGCAGTAGTGAATAATAGAAGTTGGGAAGACAGGGAGACGGATAATGGATAATGGATAATGGATAATGGATAATGGATAATGGATCTTAACCCCCTACGACCTAGAGCCTTGAACCTAAGACCTACAAAGGAGGGAATTTGTAATTGAAAATAATAGTTACTGGAGCTTCGGGACAGCTTGGTTGTGACTTAACCAAGGTTTTGGAATCTGAACACAATCTTTTTCTTTTTGATATAGATCTAGATGTAACTGATGCAAAAAAGGTTTTGAAGACAGCTAAGGAAATATCGCCGGATGTTGTAATTCATTCAGCGGCTTATACAGATGTTGATGGATGTGAGAGCAATCAGGATATTGCTTATAATGTAAATGCTATAGGAGCGCAAAATGTAGCGATAGCTTGTAATGAAATTAATGCGGCAATGGTCTATGTGAGCACTGATTTTATTTTTGATGGCGCCAAAAAGGAGCCTTATATTGAATTCGACAATCCCAATCCGTTGAGTGTATACGGTTGCTCAAAGCTGGCTGGCGAATATTTTGTTTCGCATCTTTTAAATAAATATTATATATGCAGAACTGCATGGTTGTATGGAAAAAATGGAAAGAATTTTGTTAAAACTATTCTAAAATTAGCTGATGAGAAAGATGAATTAAAAGTTGTAAATGATCAGTTTGGTTCGCCTACATACAGCTTTGATTTGGCGCAAAAAATCGGAGAGTTAGTCAAAGAGAATGCTTATGGGATTTATCATACAACAAACAGCGGAAGCTGTTCGTGGTTTGAGTTTGCGAGAAAGATATTAGAGTTTGGCGGTAAAGACAACGTAAAGATTTCACCTATTAGTTCTGATGAACTTGATCGACCTGCAAAAAGGCCGTTTTATTCTGTTTTAAGAAATTATTGCCTTGAGTTAAAGAAATTTTCGCCTATGAGGAGTTACGAAGAAGCATTAAGGGATTATTTTGGAAAGTGAGGTCTTGGGCAAGAGGTTAGGGTGACCAGAATTGTTTCTGTTTAATATTTTGGAAAAATTATAAATTTAATTTAAAAGGAAAAATTAATGATTGATAATCTAAAGGAATTATATGAAAGTCGGGATCTTTTATTTAATCTTGTTAAGCGAGAGTTGAAGGTTAAATATAAAAAGTCAGCCTTAGGATTTTTTTGGTCTCTTTTTAATCCGCTTTTAACAATGCTTGTTTTTACTTTCGTTTTTGCTTTCATCCTTAAAATAATTCCTCCTCCAAACACAGTTGGTAAAACAAATTTTCCAATATTTCTTTTAGCCGCACTGCTTCCCTGGAATTTCTTTAGTACCTCAATCGGATCAGCCGTTGGCTCAATTGTTTTTAACAGCAATTTGATTAGAAAGGTTTATTTTCCACGTGAAATTTTGCCTCTTTCAATTGTGCTGGCAAATCTGGTTAATTTTTGCTTAGAGTTAGTTGTGTTGTTTTTGTTTTTAATTTTTTTTGGCTATCCATTTTTTGTTTATCTGCCGTTTTTAATAATAATTATCTTTGTGCAATTAGTTTTTACAGCGGGAGTTTCGCTTATTTTTGCGTTTCTTAATGTTTATTTTAGAGACGTTCAGCATTTTGTGGGAATTATTCTTATGATCTGGTTTTACGCGAACCCTATTATCTATGATTTTAATCAGCATGTTGGTTCACAGGCGGTAAAATATCCATTATTGGCTTTTGTTTATAAGTTAAATCCACAGGCCGATTTGATTTTGAGTTTTAGAGATGTTCTTTATTTTTGCAAAATCCCTGATTTTAAAGTACTTGGTTACGCCACTATTGCTTCTTTTGCGACTCTTTTTGTTGCTTATTATTTATTTAAGCGTTACGATCCTTCATTTGCGGAGGAGGTATAAATTGTGATATTTTTAATGACAGCCATGAAAAATAAGGTAAATAATAGCAACAACGCGATTGAAGCTAATGGTATAAGTAAAAAGTATCGTATTTATTATGAAAGAAATCAAACAATTAAAGAAATATTTTTAAGGAGAAAAAAAGCCAGATTTGAAGAAATGTGGGCGCTCAAAGATGTTTCTTTTACTGTGTCAAAAGGCAGTACAATTGGAATTATTGGCGAGAACGGATCCGGCAAGAGCACTCTTTTAAAAATTTTAGCCAGAATTCTGCGGCCGGATGAAGGTTTTTTTGTTGTTAATGGAAAAATTTCCGCATTGCTTGAATTGGGAGCGGGTTTTCATCCTGAGCTTACAGGGAGAGAAAATGTTTATCTGAATGGTTCTATTTTAGGTCTTACCCAAAAAGAGGTAGACGCCAGATTTGATGATATAGTTTCTTTCTCGGAATTAGATAAGTTTATTGATACACCGGTTAAAAATTATTCTTCGGGAATGTATCTGCGTTTAGGCTTTGCTGTTGCTATAAATGTTAATCCTGACGTTTTATTAATAGATGAAGTTCTGGCAGTAGGAGATGAGCTGTTTCAGAGAAAATGTTCTGATAAAATATTCGAATTTAAAGCTCAGGGTAAAACCATAGTTTTGGTTTCCCATAGTCTTGAGGCGGTAAGAAATATCTGTGATATAGCTATTTGGCTAGATGAAGGATGCATTCAGAGTCACGGGGAAGCTCGGCAGGTAGTTGATCTTTATTTGAATAAAGTAAACGAGGAAGAGCGTCGAAAAGCTGGACATAAGGTAGAGCAGGAAGTTGGCTCAAGGGCCGGTTCTCAAGAAGTAGAAATAACCGATGTTGGTTTTTTAAACAACAAAGGAGAAAAAACAGATTCTTTTTTAACCAATGAAGAATTTATTGTTAGAATAGATTATGATGCTCATAAAACTATTACCAATCCAGTTTTTGGGATTGCTGTCTACAGGAATGATGGAATTCATATTACGGGACCAAATACAAAAATAAGTAATTACAAAATAGACTCAATTAATGGCAAGGGTTATATTGAATATAAAGTAAAAGAACTGCCTCTTCTCGCAGGAACATATCTTTTCACAGCCGCAATTTTTGATCAATCCTGTCTTCATCCTTATGATGTTCATGACAGAATGTATTCTTTTAAAGTGTTGCCCGGAGGGACGACGGAGTCGAACGGTTTTGTAAGTATTATGGCTAAATGGAAGCATAAAGTGAATGTGAGACGTGAGATGTAAGTTGCAGGTCACAAGTCACAAGTCACAAGTCACAAGTAGGGCAGGCGTCTCGCCTGTCAAGAAGGCAAGGCTTTAGCTTTGCTTGCTTTGTAAAACGCAAAACGCGAGAAAGATAAATGTATGGAGAAACGGATGGATGAAAAGCTTTACGAATTGCCCTTTGATCAGTTTCAGAGATACAAAGTTACTGAAGAAATAGTAAATCTGGCAAGAAATAAAGACAAAATGAAGATTCTCGATGTTGGTGGCTATCCGGGTCTAATTTCTGATTTTCTGCCTGACGATGAGACATATATACTGGATATTATTCCATCTGACAAATCAAATTATATTTTAGGTGACGGGACATCCCTTTCTTTTGAAGATAAAAGCTTTGATATTGTGACAAGTCTGGATGTTTATGAGCATATTTCACCGGAAAAAAGAGATATTTTTATTAAAGAACTCTGCAGGGTAACAAATAATTTAGTTATTTTAAGCGCCCCTTTTAATGAGAGAGAAGTAAAACTTTCAGAACAGCTTCTTTATGAATATGTTTTACGGGTTTTTGGAGAATTTCCTACATTAAAACAGCATATTGATTATGGATTACCGGACATCAATTGTCTTATGGAAACTTTTGTGGAAAATAATTTTTTGCCAGTAGAATTTCCGAGCGGGAATCTCTACAATTGGTTAATTATGATGCTGGTAAAACATTATATAATGGCAGTATTAAATTCAGAAAAAATTCAGGCAGAATTAGACAGAATTTACAACATTAATTTCTCATATCGGGATTATGGATCGCCGAGTTATCGGCATGTAGTAGTAGCATCAAGAAAGAAGAATTTAGATTTCTTAAATAGCATTAAAAATAATTTTACGCTTGATTCTAAAATGAATCCAGATGAAGCTAGTTATAAGCTTCAGCTATTTCAGATGTTAATTGATTTGTTTAATTTGCAGGTTAATCAGCAATTACAGGCGCAGGCTGTTTATATAAACACTTTGGAACAGACTATTAGAAATTTGGAGCGTAAAACCAAGGCTAATGAGAGGAATGTCAGGCAATTAAAGAAAGAGATAGAAAACAAAAATATTGCCTTCGATGAGCTTCAGTTAAATTTAAGTCTAAAAGAAACGCATTTGTCGGAAATAGAAAATTCTTTGGCAAAAATCAAAAAAACAATAATTTATAAGTTATATAGAGTTTTTAATGACGATGTATAAACGTGAAACGTAAGGCGTAAGATGTGTGCGCCGAGTAAGGAAAGATTAAATGAACGAGAAGCTTTACGAATTGCCTTTTGATCAATTTCAAAGGTATAAATTAGTAGAAGAAATTGTTGGATTAGTTAAAAATGGTTCCGAGAAAATCAGGATTCTTGATGTAGGCGGATATCCGGGTTTAATTTCTGATTTTCTGCCTGATGATGAAACATTTATTTTGGATGTAGTCCCCTGTGATAAACCAAACTATATTTTGGGGGATGGAACGGCTATTCCTTTTGATGATAGCAGTTTTGATTTAGTAATGGCCATTGATACACTTGAGCACATTCCTATTGAGAAACGTCAGAAGTTTATTTCTGAACTTTTAAGAGTCAGCTCTAAATACATTATTGTGATGGGTCCGTTTTTTGGAGAGAATATTCAATTAGCTGAAAGGATGATTTTTGAGTTTAGTTTAAAAACTTTAGGGCAGGATTTTGCCGACAAACATCCTTTAAAAGAACATATTGAAAATGGTCTGCCGAGGATGGATCAGTTCGAAGAGGAAATTAATAAATTGAATTGTTATTACAAAGTATTTCCCAGTGGTTATTTGTATAATTGGTTAATTTTAAATTTCGTTAAACATTTTTTGTTTACAATCCCTGATTCTAACGACCTTCATAAGATGATTGACAAATATTATAATCTTTATTTTTACGAAAACGACAAAAGAGATCCCAGCTACAGAAATATGTTTTTTATAGCAAAGGAATCAAATAGAAAAACATTGGACAAAGTAGATAAAAAATTAAAATACAACAGCGATTTATCGGTTAAAGACTTATCTTATAAGTTGCAGTTGTTTGGCTTGTTGATGTCATTGTTTGATTTAGGGGCAAAAAGGGAGCTCCATGAGCTTAAAAGATACAATATTAAATTAGAAGAAACTCTTGGTTTAAAAGAGAGGGATATTGAAAATAAAGACTTGATTATAGAAGAATTAAAAAGTGAAAATGAGAAATCTATTTTACATATATTGGAAATAGAAAATCAGATAAAATCAAAAGAAGCGCATATTCAAAATTTAGAAAAGTCTCTTTTAAAATTCAGAAATAATCTTTTATATAGATTTTATCGTTTGTTTAAAGATTTAGGATTAGAAAGAACGGAGGATCAGCATAGTGATTGATAGGTTTGATTTAAATAATGTTCCAGATGTATCTGTGATAATCGTAAATTTTAATGGTAAAGAACATCTGGAAAATTGTTTTAATTCGATAGCAAATTTAAATTTCCCCAAGGAACATCTTGAAGTTATTATGGTTGATAATTTTTCTTCTGATGGATCAGTTGAATTTGTTTCTTCAAAATTCCCATGGGTCAAAATACGCAAAAACTCTTCCAATGTTGGATTTGCCACAGCGGTTAATCAGGGCGTGGAGTCATCAAAAGGTGAATACGTGGCTTTTTTAAATAATGATACCCGTGTGGATAAAGATTGGTTAATTCAATTACTCCTTGTTGTTTTATCTTCCAGCGAAATTGTCTGTAGTTGTTCAAAAATACTTGATTGGGAAGGCAAAGTTATTGATTTTATCGGCGGTCATCTGAGTTTTTATGGCCACGGCTTTAAAGTTGACGTTAATTCTTTGGATATAAATAAATATGTGGAAGAAAAACCAGTTTTATTTCCTTGCGGCGGAGCGATGCTGGTTGAAAAAAGAATATTTTTAGAATCCGGTGGTTTTGATGAAGATTATTTTGCTTTTTTTGAAGATGTTGATTTTGGCTGGCGTCTTTGGGTTTTAGGATACAAAGTCTTTTTCGCTCCTAAATCCATTGTTTATCATAGACATCATGGAACAGCGAGTAAATTCGGCTATGAGAAAGAGAGATTCCTGCTTGAACGGAACGCTCTTTTTACTTTAATCAAAAATTATGATGATGAAAGATTTGAAAGGATATTTCCTGTTGCGGCGCTTCTTGCTTTTAAAAGAGGATTGGTTGAAGCTGGCTTAAGCGTTGATTCTTATAAGATAGGAAATACTGTTACAGACAAACAGGGCGCCTTGGAGCAGATTCCCAGAATTACCGCTAGTCATTTTCTGGCAATTGATGAGGCGCTTAGAAACTTACCTACGGCAATAAAGAAACGAAATCTGGTTCAGTTAAAGCGAAAAAGAAGTGATACTGAAATTTTACGTTTATTTGGTGATCCATTCAGGCCAAATATTTTAAATCCTGATTATGTCAAGACTCAGGATGTTTTGGGAGAAATGCTTGAAATTAGAAATATGTTTGAAAGAAAAAGCAGGGTTTTAATTATTAGCAATGATATTATTGGTGAGAGGATGGCGGGTCCTGCTATTCGTTGCTGGGAGTTCGCGAATATTTTAAGCCGTGAACACGATGTTATATTGGCCATACCGAATTCAGCTCAATTAATGTCGCCGCATTTTACTTTGAAGAAATACAACAAGAAGGTTCTAAAAGAATTAGCGGAATGGTGCGATGTTTTTATTTGTCAGGGGTTTATTCTTCACCATTTCCCGTTTTTAAAAAATTCAGGCAAGCCTATCGTGGTAGACATATATGATCCATTTACTATTGAAATGCTTGAATTGTTTAAATATAAGGAATTTCATGAGCGTGAAGTTTTAAATAGCGCCAATCTCGAAGTTTTAAATGATCAGCTTATGGTAGGAGACTTTTTTATATGCGCAAGCGAAAAACAGCGGGATTATTGGATAGGGATGCTTTGTAGTTTAAACAGGATAAACCCTTATACTTACGACAGAGATAAGACTTTGCGTAATTTTATTGATATTGTTCCATTTGGTTTACCCGCAAGACGTCCTTCTCACACAAAAAATGTTTTAAAGGAAGTCCATCCTAAAATAAAAAGAGATGATAAACTTATTTTATGGGGCGGGGGAATTTATAATTGGTTTGATCCAATAACTTTGATTAAGGCAATTTATAAGATTACCAGAGAAAGAAAAGATGTCAAATTATATTTTCTTGGGCTCAAGCATCCAAATCCTGATGTGCCCGAAATGAAAATGTGCCTGGATGCGATTAAACTGAGTGAAGATTTAGGACTGAAAGATAATTATGTATTTTTTAATTATGACTGGGTTCCTTATAATGAAAGAGAAAATTATTTACTGGAAGCAGATATAGGGGTAAGCACTCATCTTGAACATGTTGAGACGAGTTTTTCATTCAGAACAAGAATACTGGATTATCTTTGGACAAGTTTGCCGATTATATGCACCCGTGGTGATTCAATGGGCGATTTGGTTGAAAAACGAAAGCTTGGCCTGACTGTTAAACCGGAAAATGTGAATGAGTTAGAGAATGCTATATTAAAACTATTGGATGATTCTGTTTTATATGAAACCGCCAAAAAGAATATAGAAGAGATTATTCCCCTGTTTACCTGGGATGAAGTGTTAAAACCTTTAAATAATTTTTGCAAAGTTCCAACCCTTGCTCCAGATAAAACCACAAAAGGAAAACTGCGTGGTCTTTCTGAATCGATCAGCGCTGTTAGAGAGAAAAAAAATCTTTGGTATTACTTCAAGAGATTGATTGTCCATTTCCGAAGCGAAGGATTGAAAGGTGTTTCTTTTCATGGCCGCAATTTAATTTATCGAACTTTAAAACAAGAAGAGACAGTTTTAAAAGAGAGGCAGGAATGATTAAATCACTGATTTTAATTTTAATAAGCATTTCAATTGCAATTTTGGGACAATTCTGTCTTAAGGCAGGAATGAATCAAGTGGGCAGGATTTCCGGAGCCGATGCAGCCCGTCCAACTGAGATTGTTGCTAAAGTTGCAGGTGTTCCATTAGTCTGGGTTGGTTTGGTGTTATATGGTGTCTCTGCTGTCTTTTGGCTGGTTGTTCTTTCAAGAGTTGATTTGAGTTTCGCCTATCCGATGTTGGGATTTAGCTATGTGATTGTTTTGATTGTTTCAAAGATTTTTTTACATGAGGAAGTTGTGTTAACCAG
Organism: Actinomycetota bacterium; assembly: GCA_016208465.1. GTDB lineage: Bacteria > Actinomycetota > Aquicultoria > JACQXZ01 > JACQXZ01 > JACQXZ01. The sequence continues at coordinate 18,074 of JACQXZ010000053.1, read as the reverse complement.
ATGGATTGGCGCGGTTATAATTTCTGTCGGAGTGGCGCTGGTAGCTTTGAAATAGCAATTAATCGGGATTCAAGGGGTCAAGTGAAAGTTCAAACGTCAAAGCTTAGATAATCAAAATTAGTACAACTGTTGCAGGTCACAAGCAAAGAAGGATGAAAGAAAAAAGTTAAACTTTAACTTGTGACTTATAACTTGTGACTTATAACTTGGAGTTTTAATGAAATCAGTTTCTGTTATCATTCTTAACTGGAACGGTAAAGCTTTAATTGAGAAATGTGTGGAATCAGTATTAGATCAAGATTATAAACCACTTAAAGTTATTCTGATAGACAATGCTTCTACTGATAATTCATTAGAATTAGTTAGTAAATATTCTCCTGTTTCAATTATTAAAAATGATACCAATAAAGGTTTTGCCAAAGCAATGAATGAAGGAATTAAACTATCTGACGGGGACTATATTTTACTTTTGAATTATGACATAATTCTTCAGCAGGATTTTGTAAGCGAAATGGTAAAAGCAATTGAAAGCAGTGAAAGAATAGGCTCTGTTTCAGGAAAACTTTTACGTCTTAATTCAACAAAAGACATGCCTGTAATTGATTCAACAGGACATATAATTTTTCGTAATCGTTTGGCAGAGAACAGAGGAGAGAATGAAATTGACAAGGGTCAGTTTAATCAGATTGAGTTTGTTTTTGGGACATGTGGGGCCGCGGCTTTTTACAGAAGGGAAATGCTTGAAGATATAAAAGTAAACGATGAGTATTTTGACGAAGCATTTTTTGCTTTTTGGGAAGTTGTTGATTTGGACTGGCGCGCGCAACTGCGAGGTTGGCAGTGTATATACACACCCTATGCAATTGCTTATCATGAAAGAGGCGGTCCGTTCTTGAGGCGCTCAAAGTTTGTTGAATTGCATAATTATAAAAACAGATATTTTTTAATGATTAAAAACGATAGTTTCTGGAGTATATTAAAAAAATCCCCCCAACTTTTATTTACTGAAATACTCAAAGGCACAGCGCTGATTTTCAGATGTCCTTCAGCCCTTAAAGGATGGTTTTATGTGGCAAAAGAACTTCCTGCGATGTTTTCAAAAAGAAGAATAATTCAGGAGAGAAGACTGATTAGTCAGGCAGAAATAGAGAGATGGTTTGTGAAATTTAATTATTTGAATTGGATGAGAAGAAACCTGTTTTAAGGAAGGATTCAAGGGGACAAGGATTCGAGGGTTCAAGTGTTTTTTTCTAAAGATTTTTACTCGAATCCTTAACAAAGAAACTTAATTAGAAAGCATAGGAATTTCCTTTTTGATGAAATTCCTATAATTGCAAAATAAACTATAGAAGAGTAATCTTTATTTTTCAATTTACATTTTTCAATTTTCAATTTACAATTCAAGTTAGCGAACGAAGTGAGTCTAACTTGAGAATGGTGATATTTTGGATCTTTCAATTATAATTATTAACTGGAACACTAAATCTATGCTTTTTGATTGTCTCACCTCTATTTTTAATTCCAATCCAACAGTTACCTGCGAAGTTATTGTTGTAGATAATTTTTCCACCGACGGCAGTGTTGAAATGGTTAAATCAAAGTTTCCATCTATTGTTCTAATAGAAAATTCTGAAAATCTGGGTTTTTGCAAAGCGGCAAACAAAGGAATCAGAAAAAGTGTCAGTGAAAATTTATTAATTTTAAATAGTGATACTAAAATATTCACCGGCACACTTGATACTCTGATTGAATTTGCAAAAAATCATTCCAATATAGGAGCTGTTGGCCCGATGTTAATTAATTCAGATGGGTCTTTGCAGTATTCTTGCCGCAGATTTCCTTCTTTTATAATGGGAACAATTCATGCGTTTTTAGGATTTATCTCTCCTTCAAATTCTTATACAAAATCATATATGATGACTGACTGGGATCATAAAACAGAAAGAGAAGTAGACTGGATTTCAGGCGCGGCGATGTTTTTAAGAAAAGAGGCTGTTTTAGACATTGGACTTTTTGATGAGAATTATTTTATGTATGTTGAAGATGTGGATATTTGCTATCAATTATGGAAAAAAGGCTGGAAGGTTTATTATTGTCCGCAGGCAAAAGTAATGCATTATATTGGCGAGAGCAGCAAGCAAAAAAGTCCGGGAATGATTATTGAACATCATCGGAGTATGTATTATTTTTTAACTAAGCAGAATAAGGATAATCATAAAAGAATCTTTAATTTTTTTATTGCGATTGGATTATCAATCAGAGCGGTAATAATGTTGGTTTTAAATTTTTTTAAAAAGAAGGGTTCTTGAGATAGGAAGATAGTATGAAAAATTATTTTGTCAACAATTCAAATGTTAAAAATAACAGATTTAAAATCATAATTGTAATTTTATTTATTGCTTTTATGAGAGGATGGATATATAGCAGTGTTACTCCGTTCTGGCAGGCGCCGGATGAACCCTTTCACTATGAATACATTCAGGAAATAGGAAGGAGTTATGAAAGAAAGCCGCCAAGTCATGATAGGCCATCCACTCAGACAGAGATTATTCATTCAATGGCGAAGTGGGATTTCTGGCGTTATCAGAATCAGGCTGTTCCTGCACCTTTACCTTGGGGTTTCGCGGATATTCCGTTTTTTTCAACCATTCAGTTTTTAGACAGGGCCCCTCTTTACTATTATATTTTTTTTCCGGTTTTTAAATTGACTGCCTCGCGTCATATTGAAGGCCGTGTTTACGCGATTAGACTGTTTAATGTGATTTTTGGGATAGTAACAATTTTTTTATCCTACTTGATTGCTAAGGAAATTTTTCCAGATAATGATTTATTATCAATAGGGACACCAGCATTTATAGCATTTTTGCCGATGTTTTCATATATTAGCGGTTCAATCAGCAGTGATAATTTATTAAATTTATTTTTTGCAATTTTTATATATTTGTCGATTAAAATTTTAAAATCAGGTTTATCAGTTGAAAGAATCGTTGCTTTGCTGTTTGTAATTATTTTGAGTTTTATGACAAAAAGAAGCGCAATTATAGAAATTCCATTAAGTATTACACTGATTATTTTATTGCTTTCAGGAAAGGAAATAAATGCCCGAGTTAAAAAAAAGTGGCTTAAATATTCTGGAATTATCTTTCTTGTTTTTAGTTTTTTGTCTTTTTTAATCTGGCGTTCAACTGAAATTAAAGCAAAGATAAGAAGCGCGCTCAATGTTCATCTAACACTTTCAGAGTTTAAAATAAAAATGCTTGAATTTCTTAGCCCATCAACTGCCTATTATCGCACTCTTTGGAATTTCAAGACAGTGTTCAGAAGTTTTTGGGCCCACTTTGGGTGGATGAATATTCCTCTTGAATGGATGGATTATTACCCGGCTTTTTTTATTTGCTTAATCTCGTTGATTGGTCTGATTATATTTATTGTTAAGATTTATTCTAATAACGAATTATTAGAAGGATGGCAAAAGCGGTCTTTAATTTTTATAATTTTTGCAGTTTTCTGGGTAACTGCAATTGCTTTTTTTAGAAGCACAGTTTATGAATTTGTTCCACTTCAGGGAAGATATTTATTTCCCGCGATTTCTGCAATTAGTCTGCTTTTTATTCTGGGATGGCAAAGTTTTGTTCCTTCAAGGCGCAATGGTGTTTTCTTGAGTTTGTTAATTTTATTTTTGGCAGGTTTCGATTTTGTTGGTATGTTTATGTATCTTATTCCAAGGTTCTACTTAATTTAGTTCTTTTTATCTTATTATTAGCAATTATTTTAGTTGTAAACCCAAAGGTGTATATAATTGATGCCGCCCAGCAAATGCATAACACACCATCTCCCGCGATATCTTCGGATGTAATGATTGGTCAGACTTTTGTTCCAGACAGAGATAATATTTCCCGGATTGATGTATATTTTGCCGCTTTAAGTAGAAATCATAAAGGAAAGATTATTTTTAGTTTAAGAAAAGATTCCCGGCGCGGGAGAATTATATTTACTCAATCAAAGGACGCTTTGGACTTAAAAGATAATCATTATTATTCTTTTGTTTTTCCGCCTGTCAAAAATTCAAAGGGTAAAACTTATTTTTTTTCGATTAAAGCAGTTAATCTTGAGCCAAAGGATGTTTTTGTCTGGTATTATTCAGGGGATAACGCATATCCTTATGGAAGCGGTTTTGTAAATAAAAAGCTTTTAAATGGTGATTTGCAGTTTAATACTTATTTTAAGGTTCCATTTACAGAAGGATTTAAGATAGCTCTTTCCCGGATTACCAAGAATAAACCAATAGTTTTAAATTGGCCATATTTTTTTATTTTTATTTTTGCTGTTTATTTTGTAGGAGTTATATTTTTAGTAGGATTGATTTTGAGGATTTAAAAATTTACTTATCTATAGTAGTATATTTAGATAACAGGGAGGTTTAAGTGAAAACATGAATCAACAGGAAGAAATAAATCTTTTAAGATATATTCAGATAATAGATAAAAGAAAATGGTTAATTTTACTTATTATAATTGTTTCGATGGGAACAACTTATCTTATAGGTTCATTCTCAGGAGTCACTTATGAAGCAATTTCTGTTTTTAAATTGAGCGAGAACCCGGTTATTAGAATACCAGGTCAGAAAATGACGGTTCTTATAGACAGAAAACCTGATTCAATAATTTTGGGAATGACAAGCGATATCGTTCTCGATAAGGTCAGGAAAAAGCTTCGATTAAAAGAAGATCTTAATGCGATCAGAGGTCTAGTTTCAATAGAGATAGTGCCGGAAACTAATTTCGTGAAAGTTCATACTGTTGACTCTAGTCCTGAAAAAGCAGCGCTAATTGCCAATTCCCTAACAAAATATTTTGTTGATGAAAATAAAACATTTGATAAAAATAAACGTGAAGCAATTCAAAAGGAATTGAAGCGTAACGAGGATCAATTAAACGACATTATTGCTCAAGAGAAAACATTGAAAAAGGCGATTGAAGAAGCTCCTGGTTTAAATATCGATAGTAAGGACAAGAGTTTAATTATTGCCTACAACAGACAGGCATTAAGCGCTCTTCAACAGCCAAAATACTTAGTTTCTCAAGATGCAGATGTCCTTAAAAAGCAGTTTTCCGAGATGGATTTAATCGAGGTCACAACAAAGGCGGTTGTGCCAACAAAGCCTGTTGAGCGTCCGCTATTGTTTAATGTAATATTCGCAGGGGTTCTGGCAGTTGTTGGAGGAATTGGAATTTCTTTTGGGATGGAATATTTATCAGAAAACAGAAAATGATAAACAGGATGTTAAATGATGGTTATAATTATTACCAATGTATATTTGCCTCTAATCGGTGGAGTAGAGTTTGTTGTTTATCATCTTTCCCGGATATTAAAAAACAAAAATTGCGAAGTCAGTATTATTACATCACGTCCCAAGCCGAATCTGCCGTCTGTTGAAACTGTAGATGGCATAAAAATATACAGAACTTATCTTGGTCTCCCGGGGAATTCTTTGAAAAGTTCTGCATATTTTGCTTTATCATTTTTCCCGTCTTTTGTCAGACTTATTAAAATCATCAGAACAGAGAAACCTGATATTATTAATCTTCATTTCTCTGACAGCGCGGCGCTTTATATTCTTTTATTAAAAAAAATTTTTAATCTTCCAATAGTAGTTAGTGTTCATGGGAACGATATTCAAAAGTTTCCTAAAGAGTCTTATATTTACCGCTGGTTAACAGTTAATCTTTTAAGAAGAGCAGATTTTGTAACTGCTTGCTCTAAAAGTCTTCTTGAAGATGCGATTAAGCTCGAACCATCTATTAGAGATAAGTCAATTCCAACAGGCAACGGCATAGACCTTTCGGAATTTGATTTAAAAGATATTTATAAAACTGAAAGACCATATATTTTTTCATTCGGCCGCCTTGAACACAAAAAAGGTTTTGATGTTTTAATTAATTCCTTTAAAATTATTTCAAAGAAATTTCCTGATTTTGATTTAATTATCGCCGGTGACGGGGCAAAAAAAGATGAATTGCAGAATTTAATAAACAATCTTGATTTAAAAAAACAAGTTAAATTGATGGGAATGCTTCCAAGAAGAGAAATATTAAATTTACTAAACGGCTGTGAAGTATTCGTTTGTCCATCAAGAATTGAACCTTTTGGAATAGTTAATCTTGAAGCGATGGCGGCGGGCAAACCTGTAATTGCTTCAAAAGTAGACGGTGTTCCTGAGGTGATTGAAGATGGAGTAAATGGAATTTTAGTAGAGCCGGAAAATGTGAATCAGTTGGCCGAATCAATTATAAATTTATTAAAAAATGGGGATTTGAGGAACAGATTAAGTGTTAATGGAAGGAAAATAGTTGAAGAAAAATATAGCTGGGAAGTTGTTGGAGAGAGATATTTTGATTTATTTAAAAGTATAGTAAATAGAAATGTTTCCCCCTTTAACAAAGGGGGATAAAGGGGGATTTGTATTTATGCTTCAGTATAATAATCGTTCGAAAGAGTATTCCAAACAGCTAAGAAATAATATGACTGATGCAGAAAAAATGCTGTGGTTAAAGATACGGGGAAAACAACTGAAGGGTTATCAATTTTATAGGCAAAAGCCAATAGGAAATTTCATAGTAGATTTTTACTGTCCCAAAGGAAATCTGGTCATAGAGCTTGATGGTGGACAGCGCTATTCTGAAGAAGGAAAAGTAAAAGACAATCATAGAGACAAACACATGGAAAGCATTGGTTTAAGAGTTTTAAGATTCTCTGATAGGGATATTTTTGAGAATCTTAAAGGAGTAATTGAGAAGATATGGAGTTATTTATGATTCTAAAAATCTCCCCTAACCCCTCTTTTTCAAAGAGGGGGATCTGCAGATGAAAGTTGCTTTGGTTTATCCGGATTTCAGTATCGGATCAAAAGGAAAATTTTATCATGGAATCGCACATATATCTGCTGCTTTGAAAAAATCTGGTCACAAAACCTTTCTTATTCACTTAATAAATGAGATGTCTGAATCAAACTTTGTGCAAATTATAAATCAGGAAAAACCTGATTTAATCGCTTTTTCGTCAACCACTAATATGTTTTCTTATGTTGAAAAATATGCAGGTTATGTGAAAAAGAACTTCGATCTTCCGGTTTTATGCGGAGGAATTCATCCGACATTGGATCCAGATGGTTCAATTAATTCAGAAGTTATTGATATGATATGTATTGGAGAGGGTGAAGAAGCAATCGTTGAACTTTGCGACAGGATTGAAAAAAATAAAGATTTTACAGATATTAAGAATTTATGGGTAAAGAAAGATAATGAGATACACAAGAACCACTTGAGGCCATTAAAAGAGAATCTGGACGAATTGCCATTTGCCGATCGTGATATTTTTGATTATAAAAATCTTGAAGACGCGAAACTCAAAAGAACAGTTTTTATGGCATCGCGCGGATGTCCCTACGAATGTTCTTTTTGCAGCAATCATCAGCTTAAAAAAATTTATTCAGGCAAATATGTAAGATTCAGAAGCGTTAATAATGTTTTGGAAGAAGTTAAGAAAATTATAGAAATTGAAAAACCGGAATATGTTGTTTTTCATGATGATATTCTGACTTTAAATAAGAAATGGCTAAATGAATTTACCGCGAGATGGAAAGAAGAAATAAATCTTCCCTTTTCCTGCAATTCAAGAGTTGATTTGCTTGATGAAGTCTCGGTTAAAATGCTAAAAGAGGCGAATTGTTTTGAGATTTCGATGGGATTGGAAAGCGGGAACGATTATATAAGAGAAAAGGTCTTAAATCGCCGGATGAAACGGGAAGATATTATTAATGCTTTTAGGCTGTGCCAAAAATATGGAATAAATACAGTTTCTTATAATATGATTGGTTTGCCTTTTGAGGATATGTCGATGATTTTGGATACTATAAAATTAAACGCTTTAATTAATCCAACCAACCTACAGGTTTCTATATTTTATCCCTTTCCTCATACAAGGTTATTTGACGAATGTGAGAATAATAAATTTCTGACAGGTAAAAATTTAAACAGTTATTTTGAAGATACAATTATTAATCAACCATCCATAACTCACGATCAGGTTAATTTTGCATTCTGGTACGTCAGAAGAATGCTTAAAATTTATTCATTTAATTACAAACTGCCTAAAATAATCAGCGGGATAACAGAGAAAATTTTAGATAAAATATTTGAAAGCAAAAGTCTCGCATCGTTTGTAGTTAAAGCTAAAAAGTCACAAGTCACAAGTCGTAAGTCATAAGTGGAGAGAAATGGAAGAGAAGGATATAGCTTTGACTTGTGACTTACAACCTATAACCTATTAACAGAGGATTTTATATATGAATAAAGAAAAGAAAGGTTTAAATATTTGCGTGCTTGCGCGGGTAATGCCTGCTCATGCCAAAGGCGGGATGCAGGATCACACTCTTTCTCTCTGTGAGGAACTGGTAGAAAGCGGGCATAAAGTTACCGTGATTACAACTCAACATCCGGATGGTCTGGAGTATGAAAATTTAAATGGGGTTGAGGTATTTTATTTAAGAGAGACAGAGCCAATTAAATATTCTTCTTCATGGCAGAAGGAGAGTGTTAGGAAATTTATAGAACTTAATGATAAGTTAAATTTTGAGATTGTTCATGGTCAGGGAAGCGGCGGACTTCCCTTTTTGATTCAAAAAGTAAATTTAAAACACAAGATTCCAACGGTGATTTCTTTTCACGGAACAACTTACGATGAAATAAGATCAATCTATAATGTGATGACAGCATCAGGCGATCTTAAAACAATGGCTGGTTCTTTAAAGGGAATACTTTGGCATCTTCAGCACTACGCTTCTATATTTCAACCTGTTCGTCGAGCCGAGGGTGTGATCGCGACCAGTAATGAACAAAGAGATATTTTGAAAAGAATGTATCAGCTTCCGGATGATAAGCTGTATCTTGTTTATAATGGAATAGATGTTAATTTATTTAAACCAATGATTAAAGATAGAACAAAATTATCTGAATATAACTTAAACGAAGACGACTATGTTCTTTTTGCTGTTGCCCGGATGGTTGAAGAAAAAGGAATCCAGAATCTGATAAAAGCAATGCCTTTGATTATTAGTCAAACACCTAATTTAAAGCTGATACTGGCAGGAGACGGAGATTATCGTTTTGAGCTTGAGAGGTTAGCAGATGAATTGAATTTAAAAGAAAAGATAATATTTACAGGCTCTGTTTCTCTTGAGGAATTGCCTTATTTTTATTCTAATTGCGATATTTTTATAAATCCGACTATTAGGGCAAATGGATATGATTTAACTATTCTTCAGGCGATGGCTTCCGGAAAGGCGGTCATAGTTTCAGATATTGGAAGCATTCCAACTGTAATAAACAATAATGAAAACGGTGTTCTTGTTCAGCCCGGAAACGTGGAAGAGATTGCAAAATCAGTTGTAGACCTGTTAAGTCGTCCTGATTTTAGAGAACAAATTGGCAAAATGGCTCGGGAAAGAATAGTTGAGAAATTTAGTCTTGAAAGTATGACCGAGGGAACAATTAAAGTGTATAGAGATGTCTTGGAGAGGTATAAATGAGCGGGGATAAAACATCTAAGAATTATTTTGCGGATTACGGATATAAGTCTCCTGATGAATCTGTTGCCAGAACTGAAAGAGCGGAATATAAATTTATAGAGAAGTGGATAGACAGAAATTCGAAGGTTCTTTGTGACGTTGCAAATGGTTTATCAGCCGGAAAATGTTTTAAAATAAGCTTTAAGGACAGGCAAAAAAGTGATCGTCAGTTTTCCTAATTTTGGATATTTTAAATCGAGACTCCAGTTGCTTTTAAAGGGTAAATTTCCGGCTAAACCACTTCACGGTTACAAATGGTATAATACACGGCATATTCATCTTTTCAGTTATAAAGATTTTATCGAATTGCTGGATTTAACTGGAGCTAAAATAATAAAGAAAGAATTTTTTAAAGGCGATAGTCTAAACACTGGTTTTTTGGCTGGTATCTGGCCTAATATGTTTAGCATGGAATGTATATTGATGGCGGAGAAATAAAAGTCACAAGTCACAAGACACAAGTGAAGAAAAAAATGCAAAAGGAGGAAAGTACCTGAAATGACAGGTATATATCAAAATAGTTTTAAAGGTAAAAAAGTAATGATTACCGGAGGACTTGGTTTTATTGGCAGTACTTTGGCTTATCGATTAGTGGATTTGGGCGCGGAAGTTCTACTGGTGGATTCGTTAATTCCTGAGTATGGCGGAAATATTTTTAACATTTGCGGAATTGAAGATAAAGTAAAAATTAATATCGCGGATGTGCGCGACGAACATGGAATGAATTATCTTGTTCAAGGACAGGATTACATTTTTAATTTAGCTGGAACTTTAAGCCATATAGACAGCATGAGAGATCCATATACCGACCTTGAGATAAACTGCCGGAGCCAGCTTTCAATCTTAGAATCATGTAGAAAATATAATCCTGATGTTAAAATTCTTTTTGCCGGAACAAGAGGCCAATATGGTAAAGCTGATTATTTGCCAGTTGATGAGAAGCATGCGATGCATCCGACTGATGTAAATGGAATCAATAATATGGCAGGAGAATGGTATCATATTCTCTACAATAATGTTTATGGAATAAGAGCCACTTCGCTTAGATTAACAAATACCTATGGTCCCCGCCATCAGATGAAACATCCGCGACAGGGAATAATAAATTGGTTTATTCGTCAGGCAATCGATGGTGAGTTAATTAAAATTTTTGGGGACGGAAAGCAAGTTCGTGACGCTAATTATGTTGACGATGTTGTGGAAGCATTTTTGTTAGCGGCGGTGAGCGACAAAACAAATGGTGAGGTTTTCAATCTGGGAGGAGAGCCGGCTAGTCTTGAGGATTTGGTTAAACAGATTATCGAGATAACCGGAAAAGGAAGATATGAATTAATCTCATTTCCTGAAGAGAGCAAAAAAATAGAAATAGGAGATTATGTTGCAGATTACACTAAGATTAAAAAAACTTTGGAATGGGAACCAAAAGTTTCTCTTAAAGAGGGTCTTAAAAAAACAATTGATTATTATGAAGAAAACAAACAACATTACTGGAAAACAGGAGAAGTGTTGTGATTCCATTTGGTGATCTAAAAAGGCAGTATCAGACAATTAAAGACGAGATTGATAAGGCTGTTTTTGAGGTTTTAGAAAGCGGCTGGTTTGTTTTAGGAGAAAATCTAAAGAATTTTGAAAAGGATTTTGCGGATTATTGCGAAGCTTCTCATGCGGTTGGGGTTGGTTCCGGGACAGAAGCGCTTCATCTGGCGCTGGTTGCGTTGGATTTAAAAGAAGGAGATGAAGTTATTACAGTGGCCAATACGGCTATTCCTACAATTTGCGCGATTGTCTTTGCCGGAGGAATTCCGGTTTTTGTTGATATAGATGAAAAAACATTTAATATGGATGCTGGGAGAGTTGAGTTTTTAATAAATAAAAAAACAAAGGCAATCCTTCCTGTCCATCTTTTTGGGTCACCGGTTGATTTAGATCCTCTTTTGGATTTAGCCAAAAAATATGATTTAAGAATCGTAGAAGATGCCTGTCAGGCGCATGGCTCAGAATATAAAGGTAAAAAAGCAGGCACTTTTGGTGATATAGGTTGTTTTAGTTTTTATCCAAGCAAGAATCTGGGAGCATTTGGGGACGGCGGGATCGCAGTTACTAATAATTCCGAATTGGCGGAAAGGGTGTTTTTATTAAGAAACTATGGAGAGACAACAAGATATTATCATAAAACAAAAGGCTTCAATAGCCGTCTGGACGAGTTGCAGGCTGCGATTTTAAGAGTTAAATTAAAATATTTGGATGAGTGGAATGAGCGCAGAAGAGAAATTGCAGGACTATATAATAGTCTTCTTAAAGATTCAGATGTTGAGATTCCATTTGATAGCCAGTTTAGTAAATCTAACTATCATCTTTATGTCATTAAATCTGATGGGCGGGATGAATTAAGAAAATATTTGTCTGAAAGAAACCTTCAGACTCAAATCCACTATCCGCTTCCAGCTCATCTTCAGGAGGCCTATCAGTATTTAAACACCCCTCGCGGCAGTCTTCCAATAACTGAAAAAATTGCTTCTAAGATATTATCTCTTCCCATTTTTCCTGAATTAACAGATGAAGAAGTAAATCAAACGGCTAATGCTGTCATTGAATTTTCGGAGAAGCAATGAGTCTGGTAAAAAAATTTTCTTACGGACTTATCTGGAATCAATTTGCCAAAATAGTTGAATTTGGACTAGCCTTTATTCTTTCTTTTATTTTAGCCCGCGGTTTTGGTCCGAAGGTTTATGGTTTATACACTACGGCTATTGCTCTCTCTACACTTGCGATTTTTATCAGTTCAATGGGATTTGATGAAGTTCTAAATACATATATCGCAAAACTAAATGCTCAAAGTGAACAATCGAAAGCATATTATCTTTTTTCAAAATTATTATCCGGTCGCTTTTTAGTCAGCGTTATTTGCGGTTTAATTGTTTTTTTCTTCTCTGATTCAATCGCAAAATTATTTGGTTTACCGGAAGCTGCGAGATATTTTCGTTTAATTGTTTTTTATCTGATTTTTTTAAGCGCTTCAAATTTGATGGTAATGTATTTTATGGGATCGATGAGGGTAAGATTGATTGCGCTTACCAAAGTATTTGCCGCCGCGGCTACTCTTGTTTTTTCTTATTTGTCTTTGAAATCAGGATATGGAATTGTTGGTCAGATTGTGGTTATTACAGCCGTTTCATTTGTCGCTTTTTCTGTTTATCTGGTTTTTTCTAGTCCAGATCTATTTAAGCAAAAAGAGAAATTTAATATTACACCGATGCTTAAATTCGGATATCCTGTTTGGGGAATAAGTTTTTTAAGTTATGCCTTAGGCAAACAAATGGATATAATGTTAATTGGTTATTTTTTGCACAGCGCGAAACAAATTGGTTTTTACAATATCGCCTATGGTCTTCAGCTTATGATTGCTTCGCTTCTTCTCGCGGGAACAGATTTTTATTGTTCTCGGTTTGGTTGCAAGAGCTGGCGGCGGAGGAACAAACATAGGACTTCTTTACGCGCTTAATAAAGAGAAAATAGTTTTAGCTACCCGGGGCGTTGGAGCTGTTCTAAATATTATTTTAGATATTATATTAATTCCCCGCTATGGAGCGATCGGAGCCGTTGTAGCCACAGGATCAGTGGGGATTCTTCTTGTTTTAACAGAAATGACAATTTTGCGAAGATATATAAAAACCAGGTTTCCTCTTGTGTTTGCTTTAAAAATATTTTTAGCGGGGGCTTTGGGGATATTTATGGCTTCATTGATTAAGCCTGTTAATGGTATTCAATTGTGTTTTGCCGCTTTAATATATTTTGTTATATTTATTATTGGAGTTTTAATTCTTAAGCCGTTTAGTGAAGACGACAAAGAAGTTCTTTCAAAAATTCATCCAGTGGTTGAAATGGTTGTGAAGTATTTTTGAGAGGAAATTTGTTAGTTGTGATAGAATAAATAATCACTTGTTGTTTTTAAATGCCCGCCTGTTCCTGAAAGGTGAAATGATTTGACAGCCGAGATGGCTGTCCTACTAATACTTAATGGAAAGGAAATTTTTTATGAGAGTAGCAATTGTTTATCCACCTTTTGAGTATAAGGGAAAGTATCCTTTATTAAGCCAGAATAGAATTTTTACTTTTACCTCATCAGAAGGCATAAAGATTTATCCGCTTGTGATTGCTTCAGCCGCGACAACGCTTAAGGCTGATGGAAATGAAGTTTTGTATAAGGATGGAATCAACGAACGTCTTTCGCCAGAAGAATTCAATAAAGAACTTTTTGATTTTAAACCTGATATGGTGGTTATAGAAACTAAAGCTCCGGTGCTAAGAAGACACTGGAAATTTATTGATGAACTCAAAACTAAAAACCCAGAACTCAAAACTGTTTTAATCGGAGATCATGTTTCATTTTTCCCCGAGGAATCTTTAAAAAACAGTAAAGTAGATTATGTTTCAACCGGAGGAGATTTTGATTTTAGCCTCCGTAATCTGGCAAGACATCTTGAAAAAGGTGAACCAATGCCAAAAGGTGTCTATTGGCGGGAAAACGATGAAATTAAAAACAGCGGTGAATTTGAACCATACGAAGATTTAGATTCACTTCCTTTTATTGACAGGGATTTAACCAAGTGGGATATGTATGGAGAAGCCTATCTTTATCGTCCTTGCGCCTATATTCTTTCAGGCCGCGGATGCGGAGGTGTTAAACGCGCTGGTGTCTGCAAGTTTTGTATTTGGCAATACGCTCTTTGGAACTGTAAAGCGCGTCTTCGTTCAGCCAAAAATGTAGTTCAGGAAATCAAGATACTGGTAGAAAAATATGGTGTTAAGGAAATTTTTGATGATAATGAAGCGGGCGGCATCTGGAATAAAGAATGGATGAGGGAATTTTATGAAGAGATGAAGAAAGAAGAGCTGATTGGTAAAGTAATTCTTTCTTCTAACGCGAGAGCGGATTGTCTGGATGATGAAATTTGTGATTTGCTTAGGAAAACAGGATTCAGGATGCTTAAAGTTGGTCTGGAATCCGGCAACAATGAAACTTTAAAGCGCTTGGTTAAGGATGAAACCGTTGAGGAAATTCAAAGGGGGGTGAAGCTGGCTAAGGATTATGGTTTGCAGATTATGATTACGGTAATGGTTGGTTATCCGTGGGAGACAGAGGAAGACGTGAAGAGGTCTCACGATGTGGCTCGTGATCTTGTTTTATATAAAGCCAGATGTGGAGATTCGCTTGAAGCAAACGTAGTGATTCCTTATCCGGGCACACCCCTTCATCGGGATTGTTTGAAAAATAACTGGTTCATTATTGATCCGAATGATTATGAGAAATACGGTCTCTCAAAGCCGGTTTTAAAATCTTCAGTTGATCCTGTGGCATGGTGTAAAAAAATATGGACTATTCATCACCATCCAAGATTTCTACTTAAATCATTTGTTACTTTACGCTCCTCCCATGATGTAAAACTTGCTTTTAGAGGGGTCAAGTCGCTTATGGGTCATGAAAAGGATTATGATAAAAGTAAACAAAAAGTGGAAGTATAGTGAATAGGGTTCTTAAGTATCTTAGTTTTTTTGGATTAATTTTATTTGTTTTTATTTTAACGCAAATTGATATTTATCATTTAATTAAAATTGTCAGTAAAGCCAATCCTGGATTTTTAATTTTAGGGTCTGCGTTAATCATTGCTGAAGCAATTGTTAAATCGTGGAAGCTAAAAGTTATGGTAGAAACATACGCTGATTATTCGTTTAAGGATTCATTTAAAACATATCTTATTGGTCTTTTTTTTGGAACAGTAACACCGGGGAGAATTGGCGATTTAATAAAAATATATAATTTAAAAAAGATTACTCGTATTAAAACAATTACCGGGATGGGTATTCTTGTCGTAGAAAGATTTATTGAAATGATAACTTTAATTATTCTGGCAGTTGCAGGATTACTTATTGTTATGTCTCAAGTGAAGTCAGAAATGATGGTTGTTGCTCCTGTTGTTGCTGCTGTCATACTGCTTGTTTTAATCATAATTTTGATGAATGAGAATTATACAAAAAGAGTAGGCAGGTTATTTTACAAATTTATAATTCCTTCTAAATTCCATGAACGCCTCAAGAAGAATTTTGATGAATTCTATCAGGGCGTTAAAAAAGTAATCCACAATTATAAGAGCTTGGGCTTTTCTGTTTTGTTGTCTTTTGGCGGATGGGTAATTATTTCTACCAGAGCATTTTTATATGCTCTATCGTTAGGCATCAGAGTTAATTATTTCTATTTTCTGTTTTTTATTCCGGCGATAATTATGGTTGAGTTAATTCCTGTTTCAGTTATGGGACTCGGAACAAGAGAGTATGCGTTGATTTTATTATTTTCAACTTTGGGTGTAAGCAAAGAATATGCTTTTTCTCTTTCGCTGATGACATTTATTTTAGGCCCGATTCCATTAGCTTTGGCAGGCTATTTTATATCATGGAAAGAACATTTAAGTTTCGAGAAAGCAGAGGAGAATCTTATTGTTGAATGAGAATGTTTTTTATCCTTCAATCACAGTGATTATTCCTGTTCCACCCGGTGAGGCGGCTAAAGAAGCTCTTAGCTCGTTAGAGAAAATAAATTATCCCAGCGAGAAGCTGGAGATAATCGTTGTTGAAGGAAAGCACCCATCAGTCCAAAGAAACAGAGCTTCAAAGAAAGCCAAAGGGGAAATAATTTATTTTCTGGACAGCGATGCAATAGTTGATTCCGAATTATTTAATCAAACAATTGATTTTTATAAGGACGATAAAATTGTTGGCGCAGGCGGTCCCGAATTGTCTCCTGAAACAGATACGTTTATCCAAAAATCTTTTGCCTATGTTTTAGGTTCAAACCTTGGATGTTTTAATACCCGGTCAAGATTTGCATCTTTCGGTAAGCCAAGAGAAGGAACCGAAAAGAATTTCATTTTGGCAAATTTTAGTATTAAAAGAAATGTGTTTTTGGAATTGGATGGATTTAATGAAGATTTATATCCTAATGAAGAAAATGAATTCATTAATCGCTTGAGAAAAAAGGATTATCATTTAATTTATAATCCTCAGGCAGTTATCTACAAGAGCAAACGTGAATCTTATCCTGATTTTGTGAAGCAGATGTTTATTTATGGACGGAGCAGGATGGAACATGTTTTTATTAGCCCATTCACCTCTAATCTTATTTATTTCATTCCTCTTTTATTTACAATCTATTTATTTTCTTTAATTTTTGTAAGGAATTCTATATATATTCTGCCGTTGTATTTGTATATTGTTTTGAGTTTGATTTTTACTTTTTCTATAATGATTTATCAAAACAGAAATCCTGTTTTGATTTTTTTAGCGCCAGCGCTTTTTTTAACTATTCATATTTCTTATGGTCTTGGTTTTTTCTGGGGATTGGTTAAAAGAATTCTAAGATTGAAAAAAAGAAAAACAGATTCGGTTAAGGTGCTGGTGGTTAAGGAGCTTGCAGGCTGTAGGTCGGAGGTCTTAACATAAAAATATGTCAGGCGAGACGCCTGACCTACGGTCCGGCAGGACAGCCGTCTCGGCTGTCCTAAAAGGATATTTTTTTCTAACTGAGGTGCATTTTTAAGTGAAAAACGTTGTTGTTACACCAACTTATAACGAAATTGAGAATATTAAAAAGTTAATCCCGGCAATTCTTGAATTGTCTCAAAATGTAGATGTAATTGTAGTTGATGATAATTCAAAAGACGGAACTGGAGAGGCGGCTGATAATTTTGCAAGGGAGACATCAAGAGTAAATGTAATCCACCGGGCTGGCAAGATGGGACTGGGAAGCGCTTACGTGGAGGGGTTTAAGTTTGCTTTAGGCAAGGGATATGAAAACATAATTCAGATGGATGCTGATTTATCTCATGATCCAAAATATATTCCTGATTTCCTTGAAGCGGCTAAAGAATATGATTTAATTTTGGGCTCAAGGTATACTCGCGGTATCAGCGTAGTTAACTGGGGGTTCAAAAGGCTTCTCTTAAGTAAAGCAGCTAATCTGTATGTTCGTCTTGTCACTGGGCTTAATGTTTCAGATTACACTGGCGGATTTAAGTGTTTTAAGAGGGAAGTTCTTGAAAGCATAAATCTGGATGCAATTCACGCTAATGGATATTCATTTATTGTTGAAACAACTTATCGGACATGGAAGAAAGGTTTTAAAATTGGAGAGATTCCAATTATTTTTATTGATCGCAGTTCGGGCACCTCAAAGCTGGCAAGAAAAGATGTGATAGAGGCTTTTTTTATTCCATGGAGACTCAGGTTGGGATTGTATAAGAAATGAAGAAACGTAAGACGTAAGGCGTGTGCGCCGAGTAAGCTTATTAACTCTTATCAGTGCAAGTCTGGTCTGGGCAAAGGTTAGCCACCAGCCCAGCATTGAATCTCACGCATAGGGAGGTAACGAACTATGTGAAGCTGAGAGGAGAGAGGT
>JACQXZ010000052.1 GCA_016208465.1 Actinomycetota bacterium | reverse complement strand
TCAGCTTCACATAGTTCGTTACCTCCCTATGCGTGAGATTCAATGCTGGGCTGGTGGCTAACCTTTGCCCAGACCAGACTTGCACTGATAAGAGTTAATAAGCTTACTCGGCGCACACGCCTTACATCTCACGTCTTACGTGAACCAAGAAAGCGTTCTATCCTTTCAGCAGAACTGTTTAAAACCCTCTCGGCAGTAAAACCAGCTTTTTCAGCTAATTCAATAGCTTCACTAAAATTACCAACTGACTCACTAGTATGCGCATCGCTGTTTATCGTAATATCAATACCTGCCTCAAAAGCAGCTTTTGCAATCTCAAAACATTTTTCATAACTGCCTGTGCGAATAAAAAAAGAACTGTTGTTTATTTCCAAATAAACCTGATGTTTTTTAGCGGCTTCGATTAGTTTATCTATTTCAATAGGATAATAAGGATTGCCAGGGTGAACAATTATATCAACAAATGGATTTTCCATTGTTTTTATCAAGGTTTTTGTGTTTTCTCTGGCTGATCGTGATTCAAAATCACAAACAGGATGAAATCCCGCGCAAACAATATCAAGTGTTTTTAAAACTTCTTCCGTTAAATCAATTTCACCATTTGAATTAATTATATTTGCCTCTACGCCTTTTAAAACTCTTACTCCGTGTATTTCCTTTGGCAAGACTCTCATATTCCAGAAATAATAAAGACTGGCTCCTCCAAGCAAAGCAGGACCATGATCGCAAATTGCTATATATTTAAGCCCCTTTAGCAAAGCCGCTTTCGCGCATTCTTCAATTGTGCTATATGCATGACCACTTGCAACAGTGTGAATATGAAGATCTGCAATTAAGCGCATTTATTCATTCCTGCTTTTTGTTTCGAGATACGCAACAATAAATTCATCAATATCTCCATCCATTACTCCCTGCACGTTTCCTTTTTCAAAATTAGTCCGATGGTCTTTAACTAAGCTGTATGGATGAAACACATAAGATCTTATCTGGCTTCCCCATGCTATTTCTTTTTTTTCTCCATAAAGTTTTGCTAGTTCTTCTTCCTTTTTTTCCTGCTCATATTTAAAAAGCCGGGCTTTTAAAATTTTCATTGCTGTTTCCCTATTGCTTAACTGAGAACGCTCATTCTGGCACTGAGCAACAATGCCTGTCGGAAGATGAGTAATCCGAACTGCTGAATCGGTCACGTTAACATGCTGACCACCTGCGCCGCTGGAACGATAGGTCTCGATCCTTAAATCTTTTGGATCAATGATTATTTCAATCTCATCTTCAATTGCCGGAATAACATCAACTGAAGCAAAAGAAGTATGTCTTCTTTTAGATGAATCAAAAGGAGAAATCCGAACCAGACGATGCACTCCTTTTTCGGCCTCCATCAAGCCATACGCGTATCTGCCATGAATGGTAAAAGTAACACTTTTAATTCCTGCTTCATCACCGGGCCACAATTCATTTATCTCAGAATGAAAACCGCGGCGTTCCGCCCATCTTAAATACATTCTTAAAAGCATTTCCGCCCAATCCTGAGATTCGGTTCCTCCTGCTCCGGGATGAATACTTACAATCGCATCGTGCGTATCAAATTCTCCTGTAAACCAGCTTTCAATTTCCAGACTTTCTATTTCCTTGACTAATTTCTCAAATTCTTCATTAAACTCGTGGCTTAAGTGCTCATCTTCTTCAGTAACAGCAAGTTCATTTAAGATTAATAATTCTTCATATTTATCCTGAACTTTATTTATTTTTTCAATAGTTTCTCTTAAATTACTCATTTCTTCCATTACAGAACGAGCCTTATTTGAATCAGACCAGAAATCGGGACTGCCTGCCTTTTGTTCCAGAAGATTCAGTTCTTTTTTCTTTTTATCTATGTCAAAGATACTCCTTTATTTTTTGAAATTTTTCGTTTAACTCTTTCAATTGAATAGAATAATCAATAATCATTTAAAAAATTCTTCTCCATTTCCGATTATTTGCCACAACATTTTTTATATTTTTTCCCACTCCCGCAAGGACAGGGATCATTTCGTCCAACTTTTGTACTTTTAACTGGTTCCTTTGCAACACTTTCATCCTTGGCGGATGACATCGCGACAGGTCTTCTCTCCATTTCTGCCTCTTCGACCAATTGAACATGAAAAATATATTTAACAAAATCCTCTTTAATTTTTTCAATCATTTCCTGAAACATTCTAAAAGCTTCATTTTTATACTCAATCAAAGGATCGCGCTGTCCAACTGCCCGCAGTCCGATTCCTTCTCTTAAATAATCCATTTCATAAAGATGATCCTGCCAGTTATCATCAATTGCTTTAAGCATAGACATTCTTTCAAGTTCACGCAGTAAATCACTGGTGAGATCTTTTTCTTTTGTTTCATAAGCATCCGTAACTGTATCCAGCAATGTTTCAAACAAATCATCCTGAGTTAAATTTTCAAGATTAAACTTTTCTTTTCCAAAGGGAAACGGAAATACCTCATTCAAACTGGCAAATAAACCATCCATATCCCATTCTTCAGCGTAAACATTTTTGTCTGTGAATGTCTCAGCGTATTTTCTTATAACTTCTTCGATCATCTCCAGCGTCTTTTCATGAAGATCGCTCTTTTCTAAAATCTGACGGCGCTCTCCGTAAATAACTTCTCTCTGTTTATTCATTACATCATCATATTCCAGAACGTGTTTTCTCATCTCAAAATTCTGGGATTCAAACGGACGCTGAGCTGTTTCCATGGATCTTGATATAAGAGAATGCTCAATCGGCGGATCGTCCGGCAGACCTAGTCTTTCCATAACCGATCCAATTCTGTCCGAACCGAAAAGTCTCATCAAATCATCCTCCAAAGAAAGATAAAACTGCGAAGATCCGGGGTCGCCCTGACGTCCGGAACGACCGCGGAGCTGATTGTCAATTCTTCTTGATTCGTGACGTTCGGTTCCCATTGCATGCAGACCGCCGAAATCAACTATCCCTTCTCCTAAAACAATATCAGTACCACGACCTGCCATAT
>JACQXZ010000058.1 GCA_016208465.1 Actinomycetota bacterium | reverse complement strand
ATTCTTCATAATCCTGATGTCTTAACGTTGGAGCTCCTCTGTCAAAAGCAACTGCTACTAAATCCGGATTCTCATCATTAAAAAGCCTGATCAGCATACTGGTAAATCCATAGACAGCGTTTGTTATTTGTCCCGAAGAAGTAACCAGCGTCGTTGGGAGCGCGTAAAACGCTCTATAAGCAAGACTATTTCCATCTATTAATATTATCTTTTTAGCCAAAATGTTTCCTCCGAGCACCCTGTCATTCCGAGCGGAGCGAGGAATCTTCAAGATTTCTCCCTTCGGTCGAAATGACAATTGGTAGAAAAAATCAATAATCTAAATAATACTATACATCTCAAACCTTTAAAACAAAAAAAATAGAACAGAAAATTTCTGTTCTATTTTTTCTTGTATTTTACATATCCAACGCAAGGCTACAGGGCTTGTTGAAAAACCCCTATTGTCACCTTGAACTGATACGTAAATGTCATTCCCGCGAAAGCGGGAATCTAGAAAAGACTGGATTCCCGTTTGCACGGGAATGACATTCAGTGTGACATTATTAAAGCCTTGCCCTACGGTTTTAATGAACAATTAACAACTAACATCTCACTCAACCTATCACCCATAACCTATAACCAATTACCCAACTCTATTACTAAAGAATCGGTAAATATTTATCAAGCTCATATGTCGAAACCTGAACTCTATCTTCATCCCATTCTTTTTTCTTTAATTCAATAAAATTATTAAAGACATGATCGCCAAGAGTATTTCTTACTAATTCACTCTGTTCAGTTAAAGCAATTGCCTCACCTAAACTTCCGGGCAGAGGTTTAATTCCAATCTCCCCCATTTCAGAGTTGGAAAGTCCAAAAATATCAAGTTCTACCGGTTCGGGTAACTCATATCCTTTTTCAATCCCTTCAAGACCAGCGGCAAGCATTACTGAAAACGCAAGGTATGGATTACAAGCAGGATCAGGACAACGAAGTTCAATTCTGGTTGCTTTTTCCTGTCCCGGTTTATACATTGGAACACGAACTAAAGCAGAACGATTTCTCTGTGCCCAAGATATATAAACAGGAGCTTCGTAGCCGGGGACTAATCTTTTATAAGAATTGTTCCATTGGGCCAAAATAGAACACATTTCAGGAGCATGTTTTAAAATTCCCGCAATGTACGATTTACCTTCTTTGCTTAAATTATATTTTTCAGTAGAAGAATAAAACGCATTTTTGTCGCCTTTGAAAAGTGACTGATGGGTATGCATCCCGCTTCCATTCTGACCAAATAATGGTTTTGGCATAAAGGTCGCGTAAACTCCGTATTTCTGAGCTATCTCCTTAACCACCAGACGATAAGTCATTGTGCTGTCTGCCATCTTTAGCGCGTCTTTATATCTCAAATCAATCTCATGCTGGCTTGGCGCCACTTCATGATGACTGTATTCAACATCGATTCCCATTGCTTCCAAGGCGAAAACTGTTTCACGACGCAGGTCGCTTGCAACGTCTAATGGCGTTAAATCAAAGTAACCGCCTTTATCAAGTATTTCTGTTCCTTCTGAATTCTTAAAGTAAAAAAATTCAAGCTCGGGCCCAAGATAAAAATGATCAAAACCCATTTCTTCCGCCCGTTTTAAAGTACGTTTTAAAACATAACGAGGATCACCTTTGTATGGTTCGCCTGTTGTCGGATCTAAAACATCACAAATCATTCGGCCAACTGCCTTCTCCTGTGGTCTCCATGGAAGAATTTCAAATGTCTCAGGATCAGGCATTGCAATCATGTCGCTCTCTTCAATTGACTGGTAACCAGTAATAGAAGAGCCATCAAAACCCATCCCTTCTTCAAGAGCATCTTCCAGTTCGCTATCGGTTATAGCAAAACTTTTAAGCTGTCCCAGAATGTCAGTAAACCAAAACCTGATAAACTTGACATCTTTTTCTTTAACCATTTTAAGAACATAGTTCTTGTCTTTTCTTACTCTGCCAGACTCTTTTTTTGGCATTCTTGCTCTTCCTCCCTTTCTTATTTTAAAAACAATCTATAATAAATTAACGTTTTAATCAATCACCCCCGCGTAAAACAAATCCTTAAAAAAAACAAAACCTCTTTAAGATTCAATATCTTAAAGAGGACTCCTTTGTCCAAATGTATAATACCTTATTTGCCAGATGTTCATTTTATAGCATATAAATAAGTGCTTGTCAAATTTTATAATATTGCCAAATTGTAGCAGGACAGCCGTCTCGCCTGTACTGCTAAGTACAAAATCAGTAGTCCCGATAGCGATTGGTTATAGGAATTCTTCTGTCCTTGCCAAAAGCTTTGGGTGTAATTTTGATTCCCGGCGGACTCTGTCTTCGTTTATATTCACTTCTATCCACCATCGAAATTACTTTCTCAATTATTTCTTTCTCGTATCCCATTCTTAAAATATCATCAAAACTTTTATCTTCTTCTATATAACTCTCAAGGATTGGATCAAGAACCGAATAAGGAGGAAGAGTATCTGTGTCTTTCTGGTCTGGTTTTAATTCTGCTGACGGTTCTCTTTTTAGTATTGATTCGGGGATTAAGTAACTTCCCTGAGTGGCGTTCCTGTAATTCGCCAGTTCATAGACATAAGTTTTCGGGACATCTTTAATCACTGCCAAGCCACCCGCCATATCCCCATACAAAGTCGCATATCCAACACTCATCTCACTCTTATTGCCGGTGCTTAAAACAAGCCAGCCATACTTGTTTGAAAGCGCCATTAAAATATTTCCTCTGATTCTTGCCTGAATATTTTCTTCAGCAATATTTTCTTTTAAACCTTTGAACTGAATTTTTAGCGTTTCAATATAACCCTTATATATATCATTAATAGGAATTGTAATAAATTCAACTCCTAAATTATCCGCTAAAACCTTAGCATCATATTGGGTTTCCGTGGAGGAATAAACAGATGGCATAGAAACACAAACCACATTTTCCCTGCCTAACGCATCAACCGCAATCACAGCAACCAGCGCTGAATCAATTCCGCCGCTCAATCCAATAACTGTTTTCTTAAAACCATTTTTACCAATATAATCACGAACTCCTAAAATAAGAGCATTATAAATTTCTTCTGTTCGGCCCATTCTCCTGACTTCTTTGACGGGAAGCAATGGTTTTGGTCCAGAGGATTTGATTTCTGAAAGAACAACCTTTTTTATTGATAAATCATCTATCTCTGCCTCCTGATAAAAATCAGAATCAGTCAGTCTTTCTGTAAAAACTTCTTCGGGATTCAAGTCCGCAACGATTAAATCTTCTTTAAATGCCTCGCCGCGCGCAACAACATTACCTTTGTTGTCAAATATTAATCCCTGACCATCAAAAATTAATTCATCCTGCCCGCCAACTAAATTGTTGTAACAAATAATCGCTTTGTTTTGAACTGCCCTTTCTTTTAACATCTCTTCTCTTTTTATCCCTTTTCCGGCATGGTATGGAGAAGAAGAAATATTGAGGATTATCTCAGCCCGCCCTTTCTTTACCTGAGCTTTTGCCGGACCATCGGCAAACCAGATGTCCTCACATATATTAATGCCAAAAGTTGTGCCGTTCAAAACAAATATCAAATGATGAGGACCTGATTTAAAGTATCTTTTTTCATCAAAAACCCCATAATTAGGCAATAATATCTTGCGATAAATTCCCCTTAATTCACGATTGTGAACCAGCGCCGCGGCATTGTAGAGATCGCCGTTTTCATCGCTGTCTACAAAACCAATAATTACAGCAATTTTATTAACTTCTTTTACTATTTCACTTAAAATCTCCTGATTATCTCTTACAAAATGAGGTTTAAGCAAAAGATCTTCGGGGGGGTATCCTGTAATTGCCAGCTCGGGAAAAGTTAAAATATCTACATTTAATTTTTTTGCCCGCCCGACAAAATCTAAAATCTTTTCTTTGTTGCCTTTCAAATCGCCAACAACAGGATTAATTTGTGCCATTGCAACTCTTATAGTCCGCATCTTCTTTTTCATTCCTCCAAATAATAGAAAAGATCTCTCGTTATCTAAATTGAAATAACTAGATTTTTAAAATTAAAAATCAAAGGTAAAAAATCAAAAATACATATTAAAATGAAAAAATTTCAATGCAGATTCATTTTTAAATTTTAATTTGTCATTTTGATTTTTGATTTTCAACTTTTGATTTAGCTCTAAACCAATTAATATTTTTACGAAAGAATCATAAAGAGCAACCAATTAAATACCTGACTGCTCTTTATTGTAATGCTGAAATAAATTCAGCACAAGCCTTGTATTAAATTTATTTCACCCTACAGCCTTCGACCTTCGACCTACAACCTGTATTTAAATTGCTGTATCTGATTTTTCACCTGTCCGAACTCTGATTACTTCCTCGACTGGTATAACAAAAATCTTTCCATCACCAATTTCGCCAGTTCTTGCTGTCTCAGCTATCACCTCTACAACTTTCCCCGCTAAATCATCTGGCACAACAATTTCAAGTTTAATTTTTGGCCTTAAATATATAGTAACTTTACTTCCACGATACGTCTCAGTATAACCCTTTTGCTTGCCGCAGCCTTTTACTTCCGAAACTGTTATGCCATGAATATCAATCTTACTTAAAGCATTTTTAACTTCATCTAATTTAATATGACGTATAATTGCTTCAACTTTTTTCATTTTCTATCAACTGAGCGATAAATTGCGAACTGCCGCCGTAAAGTAAACCCTTAACTGTCGTCTGAACTCCATTGTATCCAGCGCCGTAAGTTCCATCAGCAAAAATACCTAAAGAAACAACCCCCCAGATACCACAAGCTCCATGAACTGAAACCGCGCCCACGGGATCATCAACCTTTAAAACCCTTTCTACAAATAATACACTTTGCACACAGAGAACACCGGCAATTAAGCCAATTATCACTGCTGATGGCGCATTTACAAAAGCTGCCGGAGCAGTTATTCCTACTAATCCTCCCAACATTCCGTTAGCCGCCATTGAGGGATCCGGCTTGCCAAATTTCTTCCAGACAAAAAGCATTGCCGAAATAGCCCCTGCGGCGGCGGCCAGCATAGTGTTCACCGCGATGACCGCTATTCTAAGATCGGTTCCGGCAAGAGTGCTTCCCGCATTAAAACCAAACCAGCCAAAAGCTAAAATAATCGTTCCTAAAATAGCCATTGGGATATGATGACCGGGCAGAGCGTTTGGTGTTCCATCTTTATTAAACTTTCCTATTCTCGGACCCAGGACAATCGCTCCCGCGAGAGCCGTGATTCCTCCAACCGCGTGAATCACTGAAGAACCGGCCCAATCGATATAACCATTTCCTAAACCAAGATTTACTCCAAGTTTAGCCAACCAGCCGCCTCCCCAAACCCAGTTACCAAAAATGGGATAAAGAAAAGCGGAAACAAAGATTCCATAAATACAAAATGCTGAAAATTTCCATCGTTCAGCCATTCCACCGGTAGGAATAGTAGCTGTCGTGTCCATAAAAACCATCTGAAATAAAAACATTATGAAAACACCAACGTCATAAGCTCCGCCAACTAAAAAGAATCCTTTTGTACCAAAAATCCCCCATCCTTTGACAATTTCAAACAATCCCGTTAAGGGTTTAAGTCCGCCTAAAGAAGCAACGCCGGAAGCCCCGCCAAACATCAATCCGAATCCAATCGCCCAGTAGGCTAAGGCGCCAATGGCAAAAATCATAAAATTAGTCATAATAACATGAGTCGCGTTTCTTGCCCTGCAAAATCCGGTTTCCACTAAAGCAAAACCAGCCTGCATAAAAAATACCAGAACAGCCGCCAAAAATACCCAGACAAAATTAATCGCTATCGCGTTTAAACCTACCGCCTCTTTTACAGATTTTCCGGCATAAAGTGCATCAAAAGCGCTTTTTCCATCCATCTGAGCCCCGGTAGGATCGCCGGCATAAGCAATTCCAATTAATAAAATAGAAATTATTATAACAAGTAATAAAACAGTTAAAATCTTTTTTAGTTTAAACATTGCCAAGAACCTCCTTCTTTAAAACATACCTTTTAAACAACCTTAAAGTTTTTCACCCCTCCTTTTTTTATTCCAATTAATAAAAAAAGCGCCGTTGTTCTTAACAACAGCGCCATTGCTTAAGCTAAATATAACTAAAATAAAACTAATTATCTTTATACATTTTTATAAAAATGCATAAATCGAATTAGACAAAAGAACAAAAGAGGCTGTAGGCTCAAGGTCGTAGGCTGTAGGGTTTTACCCTTCGACCTAAGGCCTTGGACCTTCGACCTATCTTATTCCCGGCTTATCAAATCTTTTATCTTTAAACCAAAACTAAGTTTTTCTTTATCTTCGCTTTTCGCCAAATCCAGGCCAGTAATTTCAGAAATTCTTTGAAGACGGTAACGAATCGTGTGACGATGGGTAAACAGTTTATTTGCCGTAAGATTTATGTTTTCATTGCATTCAAAAAAAACAACTAAAGTTTTTATTAAATCTGTTTGATGGTTTCTTTCATAATTTTCAAGCAATCCAATAGTTTCTTCATAAAAACTTCTCAATTCTTCAAAATCAGTTTCTGAAGCTCTTAAAAGAATCTTATGTATGCCTATCTCATCAAACAAAGTCATAGTTTTTTTACCAAATTTTCTGCTTACATCCAAAGCAGTTAATGCTTCTTTGTACGCATCCTTTAGTTTTTCCAGTTTATCGCAAAAACGGCTTATACCAATAGAAACCGGATGTTTGAAAAAACGACTGGAACAGTTTCTTTGAATTTCCGAAGCCAGTATTTTAATTTTTTCCAGATATTTTTTACTCTCAATTTCCGTTAATGGCGGTAAAAACACATCATTTTTTAAAATAGATAGAGAGTTTAAATGATCCCGTGTAATGATTTTACTCACAAATCTGAAGAATTCTTCCTTAAATTCCTGTAACTCCAATTCCGTTAATCCTTTGGCATGTTTTTTGAAATCATCAATACCTATTGCTGCAACAAAACAGCCTTGATTCAAATCACACCCTAAAAACTTCGCTCTTCTTAACAACTCTTCTTTGGACAACTGACCTGAAAGTAGACCATCAATAAAATCTCCCTTAATTCTTGTTTCTGTTTCAAAAGCAACCCGTTCTTTTATAAACTCGATCGCCCCAACCGTAGCCGCGTGTTCCAATGCCACAAAATCAAGTTCATCCAGTGAATTACTGAGTTCAAAAGTTGAAATAAATCCAAGTATTTTTTCGTCCACAATTATTGGAATTATCGCTGCCGACCATTCATCCTTAAAAGGCAAAACAATTCTGTCTTTAACGTCATTGTTTTCTTTTTTTGAAATCTCTTCAGATACTTTATTCTTTAAATCACTCTCATTCAAAAAATAATTTTCAATAATTTCTCTTTCTCCTTCATTGATAAAAAACTGATCTAAAATATTGAAATCAAAATCCATAATTACAATAGATCGATTAATTAACCCGGCCGTTGTGACACCTAATGAATGCCACCCTCCTCCTTTAATTACCTTGTCCAAAAAATAATGGTGAATCTGATTGGATCTTTCTAAAAGAGCAAATTGTTCATCCGTGATCAAACGGGAAATCTCCTGAATCAAATCGGTCCATCTGATCTCTGAAGGAACTTCAATTATTGGAAAATTTTGTTCATCCGCAAGTTTAATTATTTCATCCGGAAGAGAATTTATATACCGTTTTAATTTAACCACAAGCGCCACGGCCTTGCTTTTAATAATCTTTTCCGCAAATTCAATTTGATCTTTTTTGCTTTTTTTAACAGCGGAAAAAGTAGACAAAATCAACTCTCCGCCTGTTAACCAATTCGCGATATCAGGAACCTCTCCCACTGTAACTGAATGAATTTCCCGCTCAAGACCATTTTTTCCCGCAAGGACAGAGCTTCCTTTAAAACCTTCTAATTTTAAGATTTTTCTTAAAGATAAATCCATTAATTATCACCGCCTAATCCGAACAAGTCGGAATTGTAAATTGTAAATTTTAAAATGCAAATTACAAATTTTCTAAATTATCTGAGATGTTGCCATCCCGTCTGTTCGGGCATAAAAACACAAGTATAATTTCGTGCCAAAAAAGCAAGAATTTTACGAACAAGAGTATAAAATGCAAAAGCTCGTCTTTAAGATTCATTATCTTAAAAACGAGCTTCTTTGCTTTTGATATACATCTTTGTATTTATATAATTATAATAACATTAATTTATGTAAATGTATACTTTTAGTCTTGTACAGATACTGTCAACACTTAGTAGGCAAATTCCTGGTTAGCTTTTTCAGTTATTATTAGTTGTCGTTTGTTTAAGGTCAAAATACTAAAATATTTGTTTAAACTAATTAGCAAAGATTTAATAAAACTAATTTCAGTCTCTTTGTTTAGGATTATTGGTTTTTGAATATAAAAAATTAAATCAATCATTTTTTGTTCACTCTCTAATGTTTTTTTTATGAATAAGCTATTTCTTTTAAAGTCTTAACCCATGGTCTTGAAGCATGAGGACCATCAAAAGCTGGTATGGTTGCTTTTAACCAGCTGCCTGGATCTTCTTTTGCTTTTAGTTTAACTTCAGAAACTATCTTTTTAAATTTCTCATCCAGCTTTGGCACATAAGAGTAAAGAAGTTTATCTATTGGTTCGCTTAGCCTGACCTCAATCATCTTGGCCATATTGTGGGCGCCGTCTATGGTCCAGCTCATACCTCTTTTTTTAAATCTGTTGGCTAAAATCTTATCGATATTTCCTTCTGCTGCTCCAAGACCAATAATTTCTTTTTCTTTAAGCAGGTAATCTTTGTTGTTGGTTAAATATCTGGCAACTTTTTTAATTTCATCTTTTCTTTTGGGATTAAGTTTTTGTTCCTGCTCTAATAAAAGCAATACTTCATCAAATTTAGAAGTCTCGATAGCGCTTACCGCTTTACCTGTCTTTCTTAAGTTGAAACCAAAAGCCCTCTTTAATGCTTGAATTATGTGGAATTTATCCAAGTAGAACCTTGGTCTTTTAAAATAATCAATACTGGTTTTAACCCAGCCGGCTCCATCACCGCCTAAGAAGAAATTATTAATTTTGTCCATCTTGTATTTGTAATTTAGTCGGGTTAAAAAACCTTGCCAAAAATCATCGGCTGAATAAAAACCACTAAAGATGGTTTTGTTGATGGTTTGATTCCTGCCCTTAGCTGCTTGTTTTAATCCTTCATAAGCTATACCTAATTTAAGCTCAGCATCTTTCTTCTCTTCTCTTTGAAGGTTTATCCAGACACCGTCAGCTTCAACAAAGAGTTTTTCAGTTTGTTTTTGTTTTAAGTCTTTTGGTATTTCGCCATTTTCAAAAAGAGCTTTTGTTTGTATTTCCTGCCTTTGGCTTGCATCTGTTGCTTCTTTTTGCAAAGCTTTATGGATATATTGATGGCTTAAGCTGGAACTCTTCGGAAGAAGGCTGTCTAGACAAAAACTTACGTTTCTAAAAGGCATAAGTGTAGCTAATAATGTTGACAGGTTCGTAAGTCCCGGGCTTACGTTCTTATGTTTTTCAATTCCCAATTTTTCATCCAAAAGATAGCAGTAGTTACCACTCTCGCTGTCTTTGTAGTAATTTCTGTTAATAGTAATAGAACCAAATCTTGTTACCAAAGTTTTTTTACGTTTATCTATCAGCCTTAAGGTTTTGGTGTTTCTTTGGCTGGCTAATTTTTCATCCAGTTTAGTAAATACCTGTTCTGCTATATGACTAGCTATTTCGCAACCCATATTAAAAATTTTATCCTCCCAGCCCTTGCCATTTTCTATTTCTTCCAGTAACTTTGTAATCATAAAAGAGACTCCTTTCTTAGTTGGACTAACTAAGAATTTAGGGGTCTCTTTTATTTTTTTCAACCCCTGCCTATAAATATTTTACAGTACCTCTTGTACAATACAGAATGAGCCTGAACGAAGGTTTGATTTCCAACAGAATTGAGCCTGAAAGGAGAACAATGAGATAATCT
>JACQXZ010000057.1 GCA_016208465.1 Actinomycetota bacterium | reverse complement strand
TATGGGCATAAGCCTGAGATCAGCGCTGCCAGAGTTTAACAACAACCTGTATTCAGCTCTTGAAGTAAATATTCTATAGGGCTCATCGACCCCTTTTGTTACAAGATCGTCAACCAAAACTCCAATATACGCTTCTGATCTTTTAATTACAACTTGATCTTCGCTTTTTACGTTTAAAGCCGCATTTATGCCTGCCAGTATTCCCTGAGCCGCCGCCTCCTCGTAGCCTGATGTTCCATTAATCTGTCCCGACGCATAAAGTCCTTTTATTGATTTGCTTTCAAGAGTTAGCTTTAACTGATCGGGAACAATATAATCATATTCAACCGCATAGCCGGGCCTCATAATTTCAGCGTTTTCCAGTCCCGGAATTGTCCGAATAATTTTAGCCTGAACATTAACAGGCAGGCTGGTTGTAAGTCCTTGCAGATAAAGCTCGTTTGTATTTCTTCCTTCGGGCTCAACAAAAACAGGATGCCTTTCTTTGTCGGGAAAATTTATAATTTTTCTGTCTATTGAAGGACAAAAACGAGGCCCTTTCCCGTCCACTAACCCTGTTTTTATAGGAGATAAATGCAAATGTTGTTTAACCACGTCGTGGGTTTTTTTGTTTGTGTAAGCAAGATAGCAATCTAGTTGTTCCTTGTGTTTCCACGGAGAATAATCAAAAGAAAAACATAATGGTTCTTCGTCTCCGGGCTGAATTATCATCTTTGAAAAATCTACCCTTCTCTGATTTATTCTGGGAGGCGTAGCTGATTGAAATCTTTTTAATTCAAGTCCGTGCCTGATTAAACTTAGAGAAATCTCTTCGCTTGACGGCTCGCCCATTCTGCCGCCCGAAAACTTTACGTCTCCTATTACAATCTTTCCTCTTAAAAAAGTTCCTGTGGCCAGAACAACGCATTTTGCATAATAAAAACCATTCGTCCTTGTTTTAACACCCTTTATCCTTTCCCCTTCAACCTCTATCTCGGCTACTACGTCTTGCTTAATATAAAGGTTTTCTTGATTTTCAATCACATATTTCATATTTGCTTCATAGATTTTTTTGTCTGCCTGCGCCCTTAATGCTTGAACAGCAGGGCCCTTGCTTCTATTTAAAACTTTTATCTGAATTAAAGATTTGTCTATATTTCTAGCCATTTCACCGCCCAATGCATCAATTTCCCTTACAAGGTGTCCTTTCCCAATTCCTCCAATAGACGGATTGCATGGCATTAGAGCAATTCTGCTTATATCAGAAGTTAAAATTAGGGTTTTACAGCCGAGGCGTGCCGCTGCCAAACCTGCCTCACAGCCGGCATGACCTGCCCCAACAACAATTACATCATATTCCCAATCGTTAAGCATATTACGTTCACTTAGTCCTTTGCTTATAAAAACAGATATATTAAACTACTAATAGTGACCAAACCGTCTGTTTGGGTGTTTTTTGGGTTTTATATCCATTTTTTCCATTTATTTCCAATACGCCAGACGCGCTATTTTTCAAAACTTCTAATGGTCTTTACGTAAATCACAAATATCCATTATTTTCCAATGCAAAACCTGCTAAAAATTTCGTCGAGCAGTTTTTCTGAAATTGTTTCGCCGGTAATTTCCCCCAGCCTCTCGCCTGTTTCTCTTAACGGAACCACGACAAAGTCTTCCGAACATCCTTTTTCTAAACCACTCTTTGCTTCCAATAGAAGATCGAGGCCATTTTTTAATAAAGCCTGGTGCCTGATATTCGTTACCAGAACACTGTCTATCCCGTAAGGCCTACTGCTAACAAAAATCCTGTGGATGCCTTCCTCTATTTTATCAATTCCTTCTGCCTTAAGAGCGCTTATTCTAATTATATTTTCAAATCCCATCTTTTCCAACTCGGAAATATTTATTCTCTCTTCCAGATCATTCTTGTTTACAAGAACAATTGTCTTTTCTTTTTTAACTTCTTCTGATATTAAAAAATCCTCTTTTTCCAACAAGGAACTTCCGTCTACCAAAAACAAGACAAT
Source organism: Actinomycetota bacterium (assembly GCA_016208465.1). Classification (GTDB taxonomy): domain Bacteria; phylum Actinomycetota; class Aquicultoria; order JACQXZ01; family JACQXZ01; genus JACQXZ01. The sequence continues at coordinate 17,245 of JACQXZ010000057.1, read as the reverse complement.
ATCGGCGTCTTTTATAGATTTCTTGCTTAAACTTATTCCCTCTTTCTCAATTTCGTCGGATACTTTTCTTATCCCCGCCGTATCATATAAAACAACGGGAACGCTATTAATGCTTATGCTTTCTGTTATCAGGTCTCTTGTTGTTCCCGGAATTGATGTCACTATTGCCCTTTTTTTGCCCAACATTGCATTTAGCAAGCTTGATTTTCCTACATTTGGTTTTCCAACAATTACCACCTTGAGTCCTTCTCTTAATATCCTGCCCCGCTTCCCTTCCTTTAAGAGTTCAGTAAATTTTTTTATTAAGCCATCAAGAAGGTGTTTTAGCTCTTCCCTGCCTGGAAAAATAATATCTTCGTCTGGAAAATCTATCGCCGCCTCGAGATTCGCTACCGCCTCTAACAGCAAACACCTGCTCTCCTTTATTATTTCTGACAGCCTTCCTTCTAGCTGATTGACGGCAACCTGCAAACCCATTCTTGTCTTGGCTTTAATTATATCAATCACGGACTCTGCCTGGGCAAGATCAATTCTCCCATTTAAAAATGCTCGTTTTGTAAATTCGCCGGGAGCGGCAATTCTTGCTCCTTGCCTGACAACCAACTCTAAGATTTCCCCTAATACAGTCATTCCGCCATGAGAATTTATTTCAATTATAATCTGACGTGTTCGTGTCCCGCTAATCCTGACAATTCCTATTCCGCCTTCTCCTACAGGGGTAGAAATTGCCGCGATTGTATCCTCTTCATAAACAAGATCTTCTTTGTGTGTTTTTTTGTTCTCGGCCATATTAATAAATTATTATATTCCTTTACATTAAACTCAAAAATCAAAATAAGGGTTCGGAATCAAAGAATTTTTGTGCGTCTAAATTATATCATACCTATAAAGTTAAGTTGCTCTTTTCTTTGGGACAGCGTTAATTTATTAGAGGTGATAGGTTGAAGTTAGATAGGCGCTGAATACGTTTTAAAATCAAAGATAAAAAATCAAACATCAAAATGACAAGTTAAAATTCAAAAATGCACACCGAAGCGGCCTGAGAATCATGAGATGAAGACCCAAGGTGTAAGAGTGGGGACCCAAAATATCTACGGTCTTATTAGCTATTTGAATCTTGCATTATATTTTTTCATTTTGATATGTGTTTTTGATTTTTTATCTTTGATTTTTGATTTATTTACCATCTTTAGACATTGTGGTTTGGGGGTTGTTTATTATCTGGTGCTTGTTTTGATTTTGCTATTTCTACATATTTTTAGGAATAATCGAAACCTTCCTAAACGGCTCTTCTCCACTGCTTATAGTCTCTACTGCCTCATTGTTTTGAAGTGTCAGGTGAATTATTTTTCTTTCAAAGGAACTCATTGGCCTTAACACAACAGGTTTATTTTTTTCAACCGCTTCTTTTGCCATTTTTTCTGCCAAATCTTCCAATTTTTGTCTTTTTTTCTGTTTATACTCGTCTACATCTAATATAACTTGTTTTCTTTCTTCGGGATTTTTGCCAAAAATTATATTTATTATTAACTGCAATGCGTTTAAGGTTTGCCCTCTATTTCCTATTATAAGCCCCATATCCTCTCCGTCTATGTTTACAAACATCAAATTATCTTTGTCTACAGAATTTATAGATTTTACTTTTGCGTTTATTCCCATCTCTTCAAAAATCTTATCTAAGGTTCCCGAAATATCTAGCATGTTTGTTGCCTCTTTCTTTATTATTGTTTTTTAGTCCGCTACTTTCAACAAGAAGTACTGCTGAATTATTGTTCCAATATTTGTCGTTACCCAATAAATTAAAACTCCCGCGGGTAGTTTAAATGCAATAAAAGCCATAAACAACGTCATTGGAATCATCATTTTTTCCTGTTGAGGATCCGAGCTTATCATCTTTTGAGATATATACATTGTAATTACCATTAAAACAACCAGAATCAAGTAAGGATCTGGTTTATTTAGATTGCTTAGCCACAAAAAACTGGCTTTTGATAAGTTTTTGTTTGATCTTAACATCTGAAACAGAGCAAAAAACACAGGCATTTGCAATAAAAGGGGCAAGCATCCTCCAAATGGATTAACCTTATTTTCTGTATAAAACTTCATCATTTCTTTCTGAAGCTTCTCTTTGTCGTCTTTATATTTTTCCTGCAATTTTTTAAGTTCTGGCTGAATTTTTTGCATGGCCTTAACAGATTTCATTTGCTTAATCGTGAGCGGCAACAAAATTATTCTAATCACAATTGTTAGAATAATTATTGCGGTCCCATAATTATTTACATATCCGTAAAAAAAATTTAAAGAATATAATAATATCTTTTCAATCGGCGCTAATAAACCTGACATCACTTTAACCTTTCATTATTTTAAAGGATCATATCCACCGCTGGAATATGGATGACACCTAATTATTCTTTTAATAGAAAAATACATTCCTTTTATTGTTCCGTATTTTTTTAAAGCATCAATTGAATACTGGGAACAACTTGGCTGAAACCGGCAGGCTGAAGGTACTATTTTAGATATGGTTTTCTGATAAAATTCTATTAATAAAATCAAAACATTACTCATCTATATGGGTTTACCTTTTTAAATATTTCCAGAATTATTTTTTCTATATCAGAATAGTTATCTTCTTTATTAATCTTTCTTACCAAAAAAATAAAATCATAGCCATCCTTGATTTCGTTGCGATGTTTTATATAAATGTCTTTTAAAATCCGCTTGATTTTATTTCTTTCATGGGCTTTTCCTGTTTTTTTGCTTACAGAAAAACCTACTCTGTTTTTTGTAGTCTCATTTTTAATATAAAACAAAAGAAAAGAAGGATTTCTTACAATTTTTCCTTGTTTATAAACATTAATAAAATCCTTGTTTTTTAATAACCGCTCTGATTTTTTCAAAAAAGCCGCCTTTAAGCAGAAAGTCTTTTTCTTCCCTTACTTCTTCTATTGGATAAAACTTTTCTACCACCCTTTGTGCTCATTCTGTTTCTAAAACCATGCGTTTTTTTTCTTTTTCTTGTATTAGGCTGAAATGTCCTTTTCAAAATAAACCCCCGAATCCCATTTTTAATAAAGAACAGAAAGATTATAGCCTGCTATATTTGATAGTGTCAAGGAGGCGAATTGACTCATTAAAAAAGTATCTGAAATTGATTCGTTGCCTCACGTAAAAAAGTATTCGTAATAATTTGGTTTCCTGGACTATTCTTTAGTCAGAAAGGTTAGTCAGGAGGAGGCCAAAGAGATGTCACTTAGTATGAAAGAGAAAAAGGCGATAATCAGAGAACTAAAGGCAAAATACCAAAAGGCAAAGAAAAAGAGGAAAAAGATGATCCTTGATGAGTTTTGTAGTCTTACCGGTTACAATCGCTGTTACGCAGCCAGAGTTTTAAGAGCAAAAGAAAAGCAAGCAGAAGGCAGTGCTCGCAAAAAAAGAAAAAGGCATAGGATTTACGATGAAAGCACCATGCACCCGCTTAAAAAGATATAGGCGACACTGGATGGCATTTGCGGCAAAAGGATAAAAGCCTCTCTTTTGTATATCATTCCTGTTTTGGAAAAACACAAAGAAATTGAGCTAGACCGCGAAACAAGAGAAAAGCTCACTCGTATTTCTGCCGCTACCATTGACAGACTGCTTACAAATGAAAGAAAAAAGATTCTACTCAAAGCAAGAAGCGGCACAAAGCCAGGCACACTTCTTAAGCACCAAATACCTATTCGTACATTTTCTGATTGGAATGAAAAGAAACCAGGCTTCGTTGAGATTGACTTAGTTTCCCATGAAGGCGGAGACTTAAGAGGCGATTTTGCTCAAACGCTTAATTTGACCGATGTATGCTCTGGTTGGACAGAAAATCAGGCAGTTAAAAACAAAGCTCAAATATGGGTATTTGAGGCGCTTAAAAACATAAGAGGCAAGCTTCCCTTTGAGCTGCTTGGAATAGACTCTGATAACGGAAGTGAGTTTATTAATGCTCATCTATTTCGCTACTGCATAAAGGAAAAGATTACCTTTACCAGAAGCAGACCCTATCGTAAGAACGACAACTGTTTTGTAGAGCAGAAAAATTACACTATTGTGAGGCGATATGCTGGTTACCGGCGCTATGACACCGGCAGGGAAATCGAAGTCTTAAATAAACTATACGGCTGTCTTGGACTATATACCAACTTTTTCCTGCCAAACATGAAACTTACAGAAAAAACAAGGATTGGCAGCAAAGTAAAAAAGAAATACGACGATCCCAAAACTCCGTACCAGCGTCTGCTTGATTCAAAACATATAACTGAGGAAACGAAATCAAAGCTAAAGGAGCAGTACGGTATGCTAAATCCAGTTCAGCTTAAAAAAACAATCCATATATTGCAAGACAAGCTTTACAAGGCTAATAAATTAAAGAGAGAATTAAGAGAAAGGGAGGTGGAAAAGACATCTGTTTTCGAGTACATTTTAAATGAGTCAACGAATACTCATTTGGAATACATTTTTAAATGAGGCAATAGGGGGGGGCTGAATATATAAGTTATTATAATATTTTATACTTTTTACTCAAATAGATATTGCTACCAAAATTCACTTTTGCTATAATAGGTTTCACTTTTCAAAAAATTCTCTCAAATTATTATCCACAATTGTGGACAATGCTGTGTATATCTTATTAATATTAGAAGGGATTCCTTTGGATGAACCCTCCAAACTTAGAAAATATCTGGAATGAAACCCTCGATAAAATAAAAAAACAACTAAATTATCCTGCTTTTAAAACATGGTTTGAAAATACAACGCCTGTAGATCTTAACAATAATGAATTAACAATATCAGTTCCAAACTCCTTTACAAAAATTTACTAATGATTTCATTAATTCAATAAGAGATAAGGACAAAATAGTTGGATTCCAAAATAAATATAGAAATAATGATGTTCTCCTCATAGATGATATTCAATTTTTGGAAAATAAAGAAGCTACTCAAGAAGAATTTTTTCACACATTTAATACACTTTATGAATCAAATAAACAGATAATTATATCAAGCGATAGACCGCCTAAAGATATCGCTACTCTTGAAGACCGGCTTCGTTCAAGATTTGAATGGGGATTAATTACTGACATTCAGCCCCCTGATTTAGAAACACGAATTGCTATTTTAAGAAAAACAGCGCAGTTAGAAAATTTAAGGGCGCCGGATGATGTAATGCAATTTATTGCTTCAAAAATTCAATCAAATATTAGAGAATTAGAGGGATCTCTTATTAGAATCGTTGCTTTTTCTTCTTTAACAAAATCGCCTATTGATTTAAACTTAGCTAAAGATGTCTTAAAAGATATTATTTCCAATAAAGAATCTAAACAAATAACTATTAAAGAAATTCAAGATAAAATATGTAATTATTTTAATATTTCAACCAATGAATTAGTTGGAAACAAAAGATCTCAATCTATTGTATATCCTCGTCAAATTGCAATGTATTTATCAAGAGAATTGACTGATTTTTCCCTCCCAAAAATAGGAGAAGAATTTGGCGGCAGGGATCATACTACAGTAATGCACGCTAATAACAAAGTAAAAAATTTAATTAATCAACACAGAGAAACATATAATCAAATTCAAGAGTTAACAAATTTAATAAAACAAAATAATTAACACTTATAAAAATTTTTCCATATGTTTTTCAACAATCATTTCTATTGTATTTTCATAATAAATTTTACCTTTTCAACAGACTTAACAGACACTACTAGTATTACTATTATTTTTATATAAAAAGGAGTTGTATTATTATGGAGTTTGAATGTTTAAAATCAGATTTATTAAATGCTATCCAAATAACACAAAAAGCTGTCTCTAGTAAAAATATTATTCCTGTTTTATCAGGAATTTTATTACAAACAAAAGAAAATCAACTATTTTTAGACGCATCTAATTTAGAAATGTCTATAAAAAATTCTTTTGAAATAAATAATAAAGAGGACGGATCAACTGTTGTTCCTGCTCGTATATTTTTTGATATAGTTAAAAATTTACCTGAATCCAATATTAAATTAAAGTATAATAATGAAAAGAAACAACTAATATTGAATTGTGACAATTCGGAATTTAATGTTAATTGTTTTGTTATGTCTGATTTTCCTCAGATATCAGAAGAAGAAACAAAAAAAGAAATTATTATTGAAGCAGAAAAAATAATAAGAAGTGTAAATAAAATAATAAAGGCTGTTTCTAAAGATGAAAGCAGGCAAACACTAACAGGAATATTTGTGAAAATAAATGATGATGAAATGGAAATGGTTGGTACAGATAGTTATAGATTGGCTGTTTATAAGGAAAAAATAAATAAAAGCAATGAAAATATAGAAATAATATTACCAACTAAAATATTAGACGAGCTGATTAAAATTTTATTAAGTGAAAAAGCAGAAAAAATATCTATAAAATTTATGGAAAATCAGGTTATTTTTAAATTTAAAAATATATGTATTTTTTCAAGAATAATAGAAGGACAATTTCCAAATTATAATCAATTAATTCCTGAGAATAATAAAATTAATTTAAAAATTAATAGACAAATATTAATAGATGTTGTTAAAAGAGTTTCTTTATTTAGTCAGGGAAATAATCCTATAAAGTTATTTTTAAAAGATAAAAGAATTACTGTAAGCGCTGTAAGTCAGGAACTAGGAGAGGCTGTAGAATATATAGAGGTAGAGGAAAACAATATAGAAGAGTTAAATATTGCCTTTAATTCACAATATTTATTAGATGGTTTGCAAGTATTAGAGGATGAAAATATTATTTTTGAGATAAATGATTCCTTGAAACCAGCTTTAATAAAATCAGAAAATGATAAGAATTATTTGTATTTAACTATGCCGGTTAGAATTTAATAGTATAGGAATTTTCATTTTTTTAATGCGGTTTCAGACAATTTCAAAGTTAAGTAAAGGATGGTGGAGGATGGATTATAGGGTTCGTCCATTATCCATAATCTAAATATAATGTTAATAAAATTAGACAATATTATTAAAGATGTAATAAAAAATAAAAAAATTAAAAGAAAAATCAAGGAAAATGCTATAATTGACATATGGAAAGAATTAGTAGGAGAAAATGTGGCAAATATTAGTAAGCCAATTAAAATAGAAGGTAATATTTTATTTGTAGATATAATAAGCTCTACCTGGGCGCAGGAATTAAAATTTTTTGAAAATAAGATATTAAATGATATAAAAAATAAAATGAATTTAAATATTAAAAAGATATTTTTTAATATAAAGGACATAAAAGGAAATAAAAAAGAAGAAAACATAAGAGAAAAATATAAAAAAATTAGTTTGAGCGAAATTGATATTTTAAAAATAAATAATAATTTAATAAATATTGAAGATGAAAATATAAAACAAAAAATAAAAGAGGTTATGATTAAAGATGAGATATTTAAAAGGAGAAAAAATAGGTGATTCAAACAAGTAAATATACAGCAAAGGACATTACGGTTCTTGAAGGATTAGACGCGGTCAGAAAAAGACCAAGTATGTATATTGGAAGCACAGGAATAAAAGGACTTCATCATTTAATTTATGAGGTTGTGGATAATAGTATAGATGAAGCCCTTGTGGGAGTTTGTAAAAATATAAAAATTGTAATTAATAAGGGTAATTCAGTTACTGTTGAAGATGATGGAAGAGGAATTCCTGTTGAAAATATATCTAAATATAATAAACCAGCCGTAGAAATTGTTTTGACAACCTTGCATGCGGGCGGAAAATTTGGCGGAAGCGGGTATAAAATTTCAGGGGGACTTCATGGCGTAGGATTGTCTGTTGTAAATGCTTTGTCAAAATGGCTTGTTGTAAAAGTTGAAAGAGACGGAAATATATATCAGCAAGAATATGAATACGGCAAAACTGTTTCAAAATTGGAAATTACAGGAAAGAGTAAAAAAACAGGAACAACAATTATATTTTATCCTGATGAAAGCATTTTTGAAGACATTAATTTTAAAACGGATATATTAATTCAAAGATTAAAAGAATTAGCTTTTTTGAATAAAGGATTAAAAATTTCATTAATAGACGAAAGAGAAGAAAATCCAGAAGAAAATGTTTTTCAATTTTTTGGAGGAATTATAGATTTTATTAAGTATTTAAATGCCAAAAAAGACATTATTCATAAAAAAATTATTTATTTTGAAAAAAAGAAGGAAGAAGTCGAAGTTGAAGTATCAATGCAATATAATGAAGGATATATCGAAAATATTTTTACTTTTGCAAACAACATAAACACTCATGAAGGAGGAACTCATTTAAGTGGTTTTAAGTCGGCGCTTACAAGAGTAATAAATGATTATGCTAAAAATAAAGGTCTATTAAAAGAAAAAGATGATAATTTAACGGGGGAAGACATAAGAGAAGGCTTAACCGCTGTTGTAAGTGTTAAGCTTAAAAATCCTCAGTTTGAGGGTCAAACAAAAACAAAATTAGGAAATAGCGAAATAAAAGGCTTTGTTGAAACGGTTGTCGGTCAAAAATTGTCCGAATTTTTAGAAGAAAATCCAAAAGAAGCAAAAGAAATAATAAATAAGGCATTAGTAGCTGCCCGGGCAAGAAATGCGGCGCGAAAAGCAAGAGAGTTGACCAGAAGAAAAGGATTACTTGAAAGCACAATGCTTCCGGGTAAATTAGCAGACTGTTCGTTGAACGATCCGTCTTTAACAGAAATATATATAGTAGAGGGAGATTCAGCGGGGGGTTCGGCAAAACAAGCAAGAGACAGGAATTTTCAGGCAATTTTACCCTTGAAGGGTAAAATTCTTAATGTAGAAAAATCTCGTTTAAATAAAATTTTAAACAGTGAGGAAATTCAGGCAATGATAGCCGCTTTAGGAACAGGGATTAGTGATGAATTTGATATTAATAAGGCGCGCTATCATAAGGTAATTATTATGACAGACGCAGACGTGGATGGATCCCATATTAGAACGCTTATTTTAACTTTTTTTTATAGATACATGCAGCCAATGATAGAGTCGGGCTATATTTATATAGCTCAGCCCCCTCTTTACAAAATAAGTCAGGACAAAACAAACTTTTAAGCCTATAGCGACAAAGAACTAGAAGAAGCATTAAACAGAATCGAGAAAAAAAATGTTGCTATTCAAAGATATAAGGGTTTAGGAGAGATGAATCCTGAACAGTTGTGGGAAACAACAATGGATCCTCAGGCGCGGACATTATTGCAGGTTCGTCAGGAAGATGCGGTTATCGCTGACGAAGTTTTTACCACTCTTATGGGAGATAAAGTTGAACCCAGAAGAGAATTTATTCAGAAGTACGCAAAAGAAGTGAGATTTTTAGATATTTAAGTCTGGGCTAAAGTAAAGGAAAAAAATAAATGTTGCAAAGTTTACATGGAAAAATTAATCAGGTAGACATTGATCAGGAGATGAAAAGCTCTTTTATGGATTACGCAATGAGCGTAATTGTGGCCAGAGCTCTTCCTGATGTCAAAGACGGCTTAAAGCCAGTTCATAGAAGAATTTTGTACGCAATGTACGACATGGGAATGTTTCCAGGGAAGCCGTTTAAAAAATGTGCCAGAATTGTTGGTGAAGTGTTGGGCAAATATCATCCTCACGGCGATACAGCCGTGTATGATACATTAGTAAGAATGGCGCAGGATTTTTCAATGAGATATGAGCTTATAGATGGTCACGGAAATTTCGGCTCAATCGATGGAGATAGCGCCGCGGCAATGAGATATACAGAAGCGAGGCTATCGTCTATTGCGGCAGAGATGTTGCGCGACATAGACAAAGAAACAGTGGATTTTGGCCCAAATTTTGACGAAACCCTTAAAGAGCCAAAGGTTTTACCTTCGCGTTTTCCCAACCTTCTTGTTAATGGATCTTCGGGTATAGCTGTTGGAATGGCAACAAATATTCCTCCTCACAATTTAAGAGAAATTATAGACGGTGTTATTTTAATGATCGATAATCCGGAAGCAACGGTTAAAGAGTTGATGAAGATTATTAAAGGGCCCGATTTTCCAACCGGCGGAATTATAATGGGAAGAGAAGGCATTAAGGAAGCATATAATACGGGCAGGGGAAGCGTTAAAATAAGGGGACGTTCGTTTATAGAGCAAACAAAAAGCGGAAAAAATCGCATAGTTATAAATGAGGTTCCGTTTCAGGTAAACAAAGCAAAACTAATAGAAAAAATAGCAGAACTGGTAAGAGATAAAAAAATAACAGAAATATCCGATCTAAGAGACGAATCAGACAGGAATGGAATGAGGTTGGTTATTGAATTAAAACGTGATGCTATCCCTCAGGTTGTATTAAATAACCTATATAAACATACCCAGCTCGAAAGTACATTCGGGGTTATAATGCTGGTTCTCACAGACGGAGCACCGCGAATTTTATCTCTCCCTCAGGTTATCAATAAATATATTGAGCATCAAAAAGAAATAATTACAAGAAGAACAAAACATGAACTAAAGAAGGCAGAAGCAAAAGCGCATATTTTAGAAGGATTATTGATTGCTCTTAAAAACCTTGACGAGGTAATAAAAATTATTCGTAATTCCAAGCTGGTGGAAGAAGCAAGAGAAGGATTAATTAAAAGATTTGTTTTAAGCATAGAGCAGGCAAACGCAATTCTTGATATGAAATTACAGAGACTTACGTCTCTCGAGAGCGAAAAAATAGAAACAGAATATAAAGAACTATTAGAAAAAATAAAACAACTAAAAGAAATTTTAGCGGATGAGAAAAAAGTCCTAAAAATTATAAAAGATGAACTTGAAGAGATTAAAAAGAAATATGGAGACGAAAGAAGAACACAAATTTCAGCAAGCGCTACAGACTTAGACATAGAAGATCTAATCGCAGAAGAAGAAATGGTAATCACGGTTACTCATTCCGGTTATGTAAAAAGACTCCCTGTAACAACATATAAAAAACAAAAACGCGGCGGTCGGGGTGTTATGGGAATGGATCTTAAAGAAAACGATTTTGTTGAACATTTATTTATAACGTCCACCCATGATTATATATTGTTTTTTACAAATAAGGGCAAAGTTTACCGGGTAAAGGTGCATGAATTACCCTTAGGGAGCCGTCAGTCAAAAGGCCAGGCGATCGTAAACATTCTTCCCCTTTCCTCAGGGGAAGAAATTACAGAAGATGTAAGATCTATGGGAATAGTTTCGATGGGCGTTAAAGGAATAAGCCTTTCTAAAGACGATGAATTAATAGGGATGGATGTCGCCGGGGAAGATGTTGATTTATTTATTGTTACCACAAATGGTTTTGGTAAGAGAACTCCAATAGGCAAATATCCTCTTCAGAAACGAGGAGGAAAAGGCGTAAAAACCATTAGGGAGCTGGGAAAAGGATTCATTGCAAGAAGCAGAGCAGTTAAGAACAACTATGAATTAATGATTGTTTCAAACGATGGCATTGTAATAAGATTGCCTGTTGATGGGATTTCCTCTATGGGAAGGAATACAAAAGGTGTAAAAATAATGAACATTAGGGGAAAAGACAGAGTAAGCGCTTTGGCAAGAGTGGTTATAAACGAGCCGCAAGCAGATGAGAAAATAGAGACAGACATAGAAGAAGAGAATGAATGAAATCCAGAAAGATTTTGTAATTATTAATCATACGGCGGATGTTGGAATAGAAGCTTATGGGAAAACGCCCGAAGAGATATTTGTAAATATGGCCAAAGGAATGTTTAGCTTAATTACGGATCCGGAAAGTGTAAGCGAAGAGATATGTTTTGATGTAAACATAAAAGGAGAAGACAGAGATAGTTTGTTGATAAACTGGCTTAATGAATTAATATATCTTTATGATACAGAAAATGTTGTTTTTAAAAATTCGAAATCCCGAAACTGACATTTCATGTCAGTTTGAATTATTTGGAATTTGGAATTTGTTGTTTGAAATTTCTGCCTTTTTGTTCCGACCTTTTCGGATTAAGGATTATCATGGCTACACTGAATGAGCAGCTTGAAAAAATTAATGACTATATGTATCGAATTCCTCAGACATATAAGCAGGGGATGCGGGTTCCGGGCATTATTTTTGTCAACGAGACCCTTTTGGGACTGGCAAAAAAAGATCAGGCGTTTGAGCAGGTTGCTAATGTTGCTTTTTTGCCGGGCATCATAAAGGCTTCTTTTGCAATGCCGGACATTCATTGGGGATATGGTTTTCCTATCGGAGGAGTTGCCGCAGTTGACGCCGAAGAGGGAGTAATTTCTCCTGGCGGAGTGGGTTTTGATATCTCCTGTGGCGTGAGATTATTGAGAAGCAAATTGTATGCTGATGAGATTAGAGACAAACTAGAAGATATTATGAATGCTTTGTCTGTTGATATACCTAAAGGTGTGGGAATCAAGGGCAAGATAAAATTAAACAAGGACCAGATGACGGCATTAATGAAAAAAGGTGTTTCGTGGGCAATATCTCAGGGATATGGATGGGAAAGCGATGCTGAGTTCACAGAAGAAAAAGGTTGTTTTGATGGAGCAGACCCTTCAAGGGTGAGCGAACATGCATATAAAAGAGGACTGGAACAGCCGGGCACCCTTGGAGCAGGAAATCACTTTATAGAACTGCAGGAAGTTACAGAAATTTTTAACGAGAAAGCAGCAGGTGTATTTGGTCTTCACAAAGGACAACTATGCATAATGATACACTCTGGATCAAGAGGCGTTGGTCATCAAATATGCACCGATTATGTAAAGATAATGGATGCGGCGATTAAAAAGTACAACATTAACCTTCCCGACAGACAATTGGCTTGCGCCCCCCTAAAATCAAAAGAAGGAAAAGATTATTATGGCGCAATGGCTTGCGCCGCAAATTATGCATGGGTGAATCGGCACTGTTTGGCTCATTGGGTTAGAGAATCATTTGAGAAGGTGTTTAAAAAAAGCGCAGAGAAGCTTGGGTTAACTCTTGTTTATGATGTGTCTCATAATATTGCAAGAATTGAAGAACATATTATTAATGGACAGAAACGCAGGGTTTGTGTTCACAGAAAAGGGGCAACCAGATCATTTGGTCGTCTTCAAAAAGAGATTCCTGCGGCCTATAAAGAATCAGGACAGCCAGTTATTATTCCCGGAGACATGGGAAGAGCATCTTATGTGTTAGCGGGAACAGAAACAGCGATGAAGGAAAGTTTTGGTTCGACTTGTCACGGGGCAGGAAGATTAATGAGCAGGTCTCAGGCAAAAAAAATCATAGAAGGAAGTCGGCTAAAGCGTGAATTAGAAGACAGGGGAATAATTGTAAAAGCAGGTAAAATGTCTTTATTGGCAGAAGAAGCCCCTGAAGCATATAAAGATGTCAACGAAGTGGTAGAAGTTTGTCAGGGAGCAGGAATCTCTGAGAAAGTGGCGAAATTAAGGCCATTGGGAGCATTAAAAGGCTAAGGGGACAATATGAATAACGAATCATTTTTTTATTATTTATCCAATCCTTATATAAAAATGTTTTTAGGGATTACATTTGTTTCGGTAATCGCTTTTTTTATTGGTTACATATTGAAGATTCACGAGAAGGACAAAAAAGAGATAAAGATTTTAAGAAATGCCCTGGAGGATTCAAAAAGAGAATTAAGCAAAAGATATGCGGACTTAGAGAAGATACACGAGATTGTTAAGGCAATCCACTCAACGCTTAGCGTAAAGGAATTATCAAATGTTGTAAGAGATATTTTGGAAAAAGTTCTTAATCTCGACCTATATTCGTTTATGGTTTTTGATAATATTAGAAAAGAATTTGTTTTTCAGACAGGAAGAAATTTATCAACAGGAACAACGAATAAAATATTGCTGGAGATTAAAGAGCAGCATCCTTTTTGGCTAAAGGAATCAAAAGACTTTGTGGTAACCAAGGAAATTAAGACAGAAGACACAGGCGGACCAAGCTATTTAACTTGTTTATTGTTTCAGACCCATAAAAAAATGATCGGAGCTCTTTGTGTAACGCCAGAATCATTGAAAAAAATAACCAGAGAGGATGAAGAGATACTAATAGTTGTTGCCGCCCAAGTTGCAATTGCAATAGAAAACGCTATGCTTTTTGAGTTAACAAAGAAACTTTCGATTATAGACGAACAAACAAATCTTTTTAATCATCGATATTTTCAGAAGCGCTTGGTTCAAGAGCTGGAAAGAACCAAAAGATACAACAGACCCCTTTCTTTCATTATGGCAGACATTGATGGCTTTAAGTCGTACAACGACAAATTCGGACACACTCATGGAGATATTGTTATTTCAGAGGTTGCCAATATAATAGTCAGCAATTGCAGAGAAATAGATATTGTTGCCAGATATGGCGGAGAGGAATTTGCGATTATTCTCCCGGAAACCGATATCGACGGAGCAAGGATTGTAGCAGAAAAGTTACACAAGGCAGTCCTAAACCATAAGTTCTTAGGTGAAAGAGAAAGAAGAGATCAAAAAGTTTCTTTAAGTTTTGGTGTTGCAAGCTACCCTAAACAAGCGCTAAGCGCCTCAAAGTTGATAAAAACAGCCGATGAAGCGCTTGGTCAGGCAAAAAAAGAAGGAAGAAATAAAGTTTTTGTTGTTAACTAAACCAGCCCCTTTTTGAATTTTTGTCCTCGAAAGCCCACTGGGCCATAGCCCCTAATAGTCACCATCTTCGCCTCTGTAAAGAAAGCATCCTGTTAGTCGATAAAGACCTACGAAAGGCCTAAATTGCTGGAAAATAGAGGTCTTTTGGTGATAAGGGTGTTGACTTTCGGGAGAGTAAAAAGAAAAATTTTAATTTTATTTCTTGTCTTGGCAATGCTAGGAAGAATAAGTCCTTTGACCATAAAAACAGCCAAAGCAAGCACGTCTTTGTCTCCTTTTAAAAAGGGCGAAATTTTAATTAAATTTAAGAAAAATGCATCAGACGCAAAAATTAATGAAATAATCTTGAAAATAGAGTGTTTAAGAGTCAGGAATTATGCCGGAGGAATATTTAGAGTAAAAATTCCTTCCAACAGGGACGTGTTTGAGGCAAAGGAAGAATTGAATCAAAGCCCAGATGTCGAGATAGCAGACTTAAATTATATACTTGACGCGGAAACAATTCCAAATGATATTTATTTCAAAAGTCAATGGGCGCTTGCTAAAATCAGCGCAAGTGCTGGATGGGATACAGAAATTGGCGGCGCTTCACCGGTCGTTGTGGCCGTAGTTGATACAGGCGTTGATTTGGGTCACCCTGACCTAAAAAATAAGACCGTAGAAGGATACGATTTTATAAATAACGACACGGCTCCAATGGATGACAATGGACATGGCACTCATGTGGCTGGAATAATTGGTTCTGAAACCAACAACTTAGAAGGTGTTTCAGGGGTTTCTTGGGGGGCAAGAATAATGCCGATAAAAGCGCTTAATTCCAGTGGTTCCGGAACCGACCTAAGCGTTGCTAGCGGAATAAGATGGGCGGTTGATCATGGCGCTCGGATAATAAACTTAAGCCTTGGAAGTCCCGGCTCTTCTTTTGTTCTTAAAGATGCGATTGATTATGCTTATAGCAAAGGAGCAATTTTGGTTGCTGCGGCTGGCAACAACGGAAGCAATGGCAATCTGCCAGAATATCCAGCCGCATACGATCATGTTATTGCTGTCAGCGCAACTGATTCGCTGGACAACAAAGCTGGTTTTTCAAACTTTGGATCATACATAGACGTTGCTGCGCCGGGAGTGGACATTTTAAGCACTTCTCTGGGGGGCGGATATGGTTATAAGAGCGGGACATCAACGGCAACTCCTTTTGTTTCCGGGTTGGCGTCATTGTTGTTGTCGAGAAGCACCCAACTAGCCTCTGATCAGATTGAACAGATCATAGGGCAATCAGCGGATGATTTTGGCACGGCAGGAAAAGACGATCTTTATGGTTTTGGCAGAATCAATATTTTTAACGCCCTAAGGGCTCCTTATGGAGATCAGTTGGCAAACAATGCAAACAGTCAAGGTTCTAGCACAGGCGAAATATACGGAAGAGTTATAAATTCTCTTGGTCAGGCAGTCCCCGGGGCCGTTGTGAGAATAGATAATTCAATTATGCCAACTAATTTCAATGGTGAATTTAGATTTACCATGGTTGGAAATGGGGTATATAAAATATATTATGATGCACCCGGTTATTCAGGGCAAGCACAAGAAGGAATTATGGTCAATGGAAACACAGCGGTTCCGCCACTGGTTATAATGTCTCAGGGCGGCGGTGAAATATACGGAAGAGTTATAAATTCTCTTGGTCAGGCAGTCCCCGGGGCCGTTGTGAGAATAGATAATTCAATTATGCCAACTAATTTCAATGGTGAATTCAGATTTACTATGGTTGGAAGCGGAGTGTATAAAATATATTATGACGCATCCGGCTATTCAGGACAAGTGCAAGAAGGAATTATGGTCGATGGAAGCATGGTAGTTCCTCCAATGGTTATAATGTCTCAGTAGCCCAAGTATTATTGTTTAAAATCTTCGGGTTCAATATTTTCTAAAAACTCTCTAAATTTTTCAATTTCTTTTTCTTCGATTTTTTCGTCTTGAGAGATTGTTTTTTCGATAACTTTGTCTGAGGCAAAAATAGGACCGCCAGCCCTAATCGCCAACGCAATGGCATCACTCGGTCTTGCATCAATTTCAAATTCTGAGGAGTTTTTTTCAACAAAAATGCGGGCAAAGAAAGTCCCGTTGTCTATATCGTTTATTACTATTTTTGATAATTGAACATTTAGAGCATCGATCATATTTTTCAATAAATCATGAGTTAGCGGTCGGGAAAATTTTACCCCTTGCATTTCAATAAGAATGGAGGTGGCCTCATGTTGTCCGATCCAGATGGGAAGAAATCTTTTCCCTTCTTTGTCTTTTAAAATCAGAACGGGTTGATTTGTTAATAAGTCTATATTTACGCTATGAATAATCATTTCTAGCATCTTAAAACCTCTTAGCTTAGATTTTATTTCTCTTAAAATTATTATAGTACTACTAAAACTTTTTGCAATATAATGTTGTGAGGCTAAAAATTATTTTGATAGAAAGTCGGTTTAGGCAAAACTAAAATCTGGGTTAAAGCTATTGACAAAAAAAATAATGGTTGATATTTTCTTTCTTGCTAAGTAAAATAAGAAAGCATTAGGGCCTATAGCTCAGTTGGTTAGAGCGCACCCCTGATAAGGGTGAG
>JACQXZ010000040.1 GCA_016208465.1 Actinomycetota bacterium | reverse complement strand
ATCCCTGGAGGAATGTATCAATAGACAAGAAATACAACAAACAAAAGGAGGTGCCTTGTCTTGCCAAATAGGACATTTCTATTTTGGTAAGAATAGGACATTTCTAAATTGGCTTGACAAAGGATGTTTTTTTATTGACAGCTATTTACAAAAATGATATATTATGATTTTGTTATTTATCTAATATTAAGGGGTGGCTACTTGGCTAAGTCAAAATTAGGAATTAGAGAAAGAATGAGCTTCGCCAAGATTCCAGAAATCCTTGATGTACCCAATCTTATCGCAGTCCAGCGAGATTCTCTTGAATGGCTCTTACACGAAGGTCTTACCGAAACTTTTCGCGATATTTCTCCCATAGAAGATTTTACCGGGAACTTGGTTCTGGAATTCGGCAAACATGAATTTGGAGAGATTAAGTATACAGTTGATGAATGTAAAGAAAAGGATATGACTTATTCAGCTCCACTTTTTGTAACTGCTCGTTTAATCAACAAAGAAACAGGCGAAATTAAAGAGCAACAGGTTTTTGTTGGTGATTTTCCGTTAATGACTGAAAAAGGGACATTTATTATAAATGGGACTGAGCGGGTTGTTGTAAGTCAGCTTGTTCGTTCACCGGGAGTTTATTTTGACATAACGCTTGATAAACAGTCTGATAAACCACTTTATGCATGCAAGATAATTCCTAATCGTGGCGCATGGCTGGAATTTGAAAGCGATAAAAGAGATATAATAACGGTTAGAATTGATCGTAAGAGAAAACAACCGGTCACTACTTTTTTAAAGGCTCTTGGTTTTGGAGGCGATGAAGATCTTCTGAGGATTTTTGATAAAGCAGTTTCTATTCAGAGGACTCTGGAAAAAGATTATACAGATTCAAAAGAAGAGGCGTTAGTTGAAATTTATAGAAGATTACGTCCGGGTGAACCATTAACCATTGAAAGCGCAAAAAGTTTGATTGAAGCTTTGTTTTTTGATCCTCATCGATATGATCTTGCCCGGGTCGGTCGTCATAAACTCAATAAGAAGTTAAATTTAAATGTACCAATAGATACAACTGTTTTGACAAAAGATGATATTTTCGAAACAGTTCGTTATCTTGTTGGGTTGATTCAGGGAATAGGCGAGACCGATGATATTGATCACTTCGGGAACAGGAGACTTCGTTCTGTAGGCGAATTGGTGCAGAATCAATTCAGAATCGGTCTTTCAAGAATGGAACGGGTTGTAAGGGAGCGAATGACAACCCTTGATATAGAAACAATTACCCCGCAGGCGCTAATTAATATAAGACCAATTGTAGCCGCAACAAAAGAATTTTTTGGAAGCAGTCAGTTGTCTCAGTTTATGGATCAAACAAATCCATTGGCTGGCCTTACGCACAAAAGGCGCCTTAGCGCTCTTGGTCCTGGTGGCTTAAGCCGGGAACGCGCGGGTTTTGAAGTGCGGGACGTAAATCCGTCTCACTATGGAAGAATGTGTCCGATTGAGACACCTGAAGGTCCAAACATCGGACTAATTGGTAGTTTGAGCACTTATGCAAGAGTGAATGAATTTGGTTTTATTGAAACTCCTTATCGTAAAGTTAAAAATGGTGTAGTAACAAACGAGATAGAATATTTAACTGCGGACGAGGAAGATAAATATATTATTGCGCAGGCGAATGCTCCTTTTGATGAGAAAGGAAGATTTTTGCAGGATAAAGTTCTTGTTCGCTCAAAAGAAGAAGTTGAAACAGTAGAACCTGAACGAGTAGATTATATGGATGTTTCACCGCGGCAGATTGTTAGCGTGGCGACCGCGTTGATACCATTTCTTGAACACGATGATGCTAACAGGGCTTTGATGGGTTCAAATATGCAGCGTCAGGCTGTTCCCTTGCTTAGGAACGAAGCGCCTTTGTTTGGTACTGGAATGGAATACAGGGCTGTTAAAGATACAGGTGAAGTGGTTGTTGTCAAAGAAGAGGGAGTTGTGGCTAATGTTTCATCGGAAATGATTGAAATAAAACCAGAAGGCAGTAAAAGCAAGGTTTATAAATTAGCAAAATTCAAACGGTCAAATCAGGGCACCTGCATTAATCAGAAACCTACAGTTTATAAAGGCGAAAAAGTTAAAGAGGGACAGGTTATTGCTGATGGGCCGGCGACTGATTTGGGTGAATTGGCGCTGGGAAGAAATTTATTAGTCGCTTTTATGCCTTGGGGCGGGTATAACTACGAGGATGCAATTATAATAAGCGAGAAACTAGTAAAAGAAGATGTTCTTACTTCTATTCATATAGAAGAACATGAAGTAGAGGCTCGGGATACTAAGCTGGGTTCCGAGGAGATTACACGGGACATTCCAAATGTTGCCGAAGAGGCCCTTAAAGATCTTGATGAAAATGGTGTTATTCGTGTTGGAGCAGAAGTGAACCCGGGTGATATTCTGGTTGGAAAAGTTACGCCAAAAGGAGAGACGGAACTCACGGCAGAAGAAAGGCTGCTCCGGGCAATATTTGGTGAAAAAGCAAGAGAGGTGAGAGATACATCTCTTAAGGTTCCTCACGGTGAAACCGGAAAGATAATTGATGTAAAGATATTTTCGCGAGAAGAAGGAGACGAATTAGCGCCCGGGGTTAACAAACTGGTGCGTGTCTATATTGCTCAGAAGAGAAAGATTTCTGAGGGCGATAAATTAGCCGGCCGCCATGGAAATAAGGGAGTCATATCTAAAATTTTACCGGAAGAAGATATGCCATTTTTAGAGGATGGCACACCGATTGATATTGTTTTGAATCCTTTAGGTGTTCCGTCAAGAATGAATATCGGCCAGGTTTTGGAAGCTCATCTTGGATGGGCGGCTCATAATGGTATAAGTGACAGAAAAGGCAAGTCGGTAAAAGGTCCGGTATATATTTCTACACCTGTTTTTGACGGAGCGACAGAGGTTGAGATCAAAGAAGCTCTTAAGAGCGCAGGTTTGCCGAGAGATGGCAAAGCTAAATTATTTGACGGAAGAGCCGGTGAACCATTTAAGGAACGAGTCACTGTTGGTTATATATATATACTTAAATTACTTCATCTTGTTGATGATAAGATACATGCCCGGTCAACTGGACCGTATTCTTTGATTACCCAGCAGCCTCTTGGAGGAAAAGCTCAATTTGGAGGACAGCGTTTTGGGGAAATGGAAGTATGGGCGCTTGAAGCGTATGGAGCAGCCTATACTCTTCAGGAAATGTTAACAGTTAAATCGGACGATGTTCTTGGCCGTGTCAAAGCATATGAGGCAATTGTAAAAGGTGAAAATATTCCCGATTCCGGCATTCCTGAATCATTTAGGGTTTTAGTTAAGGAAATGCAAAGTCTTGGGTTGAATGTCGAAGTTCTTTCTGAAAAGGGAGAAGGAGTAGTTTTAAAAGAATCAGAGGAGGATATTTTTAAAACTACTGAAGAATTAGGCATTGATTTAGGAAGTGAAATTTCTGCTGTCGAAGAAACAAGATAGGAAAATTAAGTTTGCTTAGTTTGCTTAATATCTTATAATTCAAATTCGGGTAAAATGGTAGAATAAATACCAAACAACAAGCACTAAATTCCAAATAAATTCCAATGAACAAAATTCAAAGTTTCAAAACTGACAGCCATGCTGTCATTCTGAGCGAAGCGAAGAATCTCAGAAATATTTCAAGATCCTTCGTCTCCCGACGGATGTCGGGGTCCTCAGGATGACATTTCAGTCGGTTTGAATTATTTGGACGTTGTAATTTGGAGCTTATTTGTAATTTGAATATTGTCATTTGGAATTTCTGACTTTAACAAATGGAGGTATTTTGTTGGATATAAATAATTTTGATCAACTGCGAATTAGTCTGACTTCTCCGGAGCAGATAAGAGCGTGGTCTAACGGTGAAGTCAAGAAGCCGGAAACTATAAATTATAGAACATTAAAACCTGAAAAAGACGGTCTTTTTTGTGAGAAAATTTTTGGTCCAACCAAAGACTGGGAATGTTATTGTGGTAAATACAAAAGGGTTCGTTTTAAAGGAATTATATGTGAGCGTTGTGGGGTTGAGGTAACAAGGTCGAAGGTTCGCCGTGAAAGAATGGGACACATTGAACTTGCGGCTCCTGTTTCTCATATATGGTATTTTAAGGGCGTTCCCAGCCGGTTAGGGCATCTTCTTGATGTTACTCCCCGCGATTTGGAAAAGGTTCTTTATTTTGCGTCTTATATTATTACTTATGTGAATGTAAGCGCCAGAAAGAAAGATTTATCTGCGTTAAAAAAAGAATTAAAAAAAGAAATAAAAGACATAGAGTCTAAGAGAGATAAAGAAATTGACAGGCTTGAGTCTGAAAAAGAAAGCCAGATTAAAAAAATTGTTAAAGGTTCCGAAGAAGAAAAATCAAGTTCTGAAGAGAGTGTAGAAATCGCAAAGATTGAGAAACAGGTAAATGAAGAAATAGATTCTTTGAAGAAAAATACAGCAGAACGCGCTGAATGGTTAATGCATGTCTTTGAGGCGTTTGAAAATTTAAAACCCAAAGAATTGATTTCGAACGAGCAGTTGTATCGTGATTTAAAACTGTATTATAGTGAATATTTTCATGGCGGAATGGGCGCGGAAGCAATTAAAGAGTTGATAGCGGAAATAAACATAGAAAAAGAATTAAAAGAATTAAAAGAATTAATCAAAGAATCAAAAGGACAAAAGCGCGATCGAATTGTAAAAAGATTAAAAGTTGTTACTTCTTTTAAATCTTCAGGCAATCTTCCAGAATGGATGATTTTAGAAGCAATTCCTGTTCTTCCTCCTGATTTAAGACCAATGGTTCAATTAGACGGTGGTCGTTTCGCGACTTCTGATTTGAACGATCTCTACAGGAGAGTTATCAATAGAAATAACAGATTAAAGAGACTCTTAGATTTAGGCGCGCCTGAGATTATTGTAAACAATGAAAAAAGGATGCTACAGGAAGCAGTAGACGCGCTTTTCGATAATGGAAGAAGAGGCAGGTCGGTTACTGGTCCCGGAAACAGACCGCTTAAATCTTTGAGTGATATGCTTAAAGGAAAACAAGGAAGATTTCGCCAGAATCTTCTGGGAAAAAGAGTAGATTATTCCGGTCGTTCTGTTATTGTTGTTGGTCCCGAGCTTAAATTGCATCAATGCGGTCTTCCCAAGCAGATGGCTTTGGAGCTGTTTAAACCATTTGTTATGAAGAGATTGACCGACTTAGGGCATGCTCAAAACATTAAGAGCGCGAAAAGAATGGTTGAAAGAGCGAGAGCAGTAGTCTGGGATGTTTTGGAAGAGGTTATTAAAGAGCACCCTGTTCTTTTAAACAGGGCGCCTACATTGCATCGATTAGGTATTCAAGCGTTTGAACCAGTTCTTGTAGAGGGTAAAGCTATTCAGATTCATCCTCTTGTTTGCACGGCCTTTAATGCTGATTTTGATGGTGATCAGATGGCAGTTCATCTTCCTTTATCAGCAGAGGCGCAGGCGGAAGCAAGAATATTAATGCTTTCGGCTAATAATATACTTTCTCCAGCTCATGGTCGTCCAATTACAACGCCGACTCAGGATATAGTTCTGGGATGTTATTATTTGACGGCTGAACGGGATGACTCCAAGGGCGCCGGCAAGATTTTCTGTAGTAAGAATGAAGCGATGCTTGCCCGTGAAGTTGGTGATGTTGGTTTACATGCTCTTGTAGAAATTCGTGAGAATGGCGAGAGTATAAAAACTACCGTAGGCAGAATAATTTTTAACGATAATCTACCAGACGATTATCCGTTTATAAACAAAGACATTGATAAAAAAGAGATGGCAGCAATTGTTGCGAATTGCACTAAGATATATGATGTTTCGCAGACAGCGGAGATTCTCGACAGATTAAAAACAGTCGGGTTCAAATACGCGACTGAAGCAGGAATAACTATAGGAATTGATGATATCGAGATTCCGTCTGATAAGTGGAAAATACTTGATGGTCCCGAGGAAGCTGTTGAGAAAATAGAGCGTCAGTATAGAAGAGGTTTAATTACTAACGAAGAAAGACACCAAAGAGTGGTTGATATCTGGACGCGTGCCACAGAAGATGTTACGGCGGCGATGGAAAAGAATTTTGACAGTTTTAATCCTATCTATATGATGGCTAATTCCGGAGCGAGAGGAAACTTAAAACAAATCAGACAATTAGCTGGAATGCGGGGGTTGGTTGCAAACCCAAAAGGTGATATTATCGACCGTCCAATTAAAGCTAATTTCCGTGAAGGTCTTACAGTTCTAGAATATTTTATTTCCACACATGGCGCCAGAAAAGGTTTAGCTGATACAGCTCTTCGAACAGCGGACTCTGGTTATCTGACCCGACGATTGGTTGATGTAGCGCAGGATGTTATTATTCGTGAAGAAGATTGCAAAACAACCAAAGGTATATACGTCAATGTTTTAAACGAAGAAGGAGAGTTAAATTCAAATCTTTTAGGCAGAGTTAGTTTGGAAGCTATAAAATTTTCAAAAAAGAAAAATGTTATTATTGATGTTAATCAAGAGATTCAAGAGGAACAGCTAAATCAGTTAAAAGAAAACGATATAGAGAAAGTATTGGTAAGGACTGTCCTTGGGTGTGGTTCAAGATATGGAGTATGTCAGTTTTGTTACGGAAGAGGCTTGGCAACCGGAAGGCTGGTTGATATTGGTGAAGCAGTAGGCATTATTGCCGCTCAATCAATTGGTGAACCGGGAACTCAGCTTACAATGAGGACTTTTCACACCGGCGGTGTTGCTGGAGATGATATTACTCATGGATTACCTCGTGTAGTTGAACTTTTTGAAGCGAGAAGACCAAAAGGTCAGGCTCATATTGCTGAAGCGAGCGGAACGATTGAGATTATGGAAACGGATAAGCACAGAAAAATAATAATTCATACAAGCAGCGGCAAAGAAAGAACTTATCAGGTTTCACGACGCTCAAGACTTAAAGTTTCAAGCGGTGATCCCGTAAAAGCGGGCGATCAGTTAATTGAAGGATCTCTTAATCCTCACGATATTCTTAGAGTTAAAGGAACTCAAGCCGCTCAATTGTATCTGGTTGGCGAGGTGCAGGAGGTTTATAAATCTCAAGGTGTAGATATTAATGATAAACATGTTGAGCTAATTGTTCGTCAGATGTTAAAGAAAGTAATTGTGTTTGAATCGGGCGATACAGAATTGTTGCCCGGTCAGCTAATTGATCGTTATGTATTTGAGAAGGAGAACAGAAAGACAATTGAAGCAAAAGGCAAGCCCGCAACAGCTAAACAGGTTTTATTGGGAATTACAAAAGCTTCACTTGCCACAGAAAGCTTTTTATCAGCCGCTTCATTCCAGGAAACAACAAGAGTTTTAACAGACGCTGCGATCAGTGGAAAAGTGGATCCACTTCTTGGGTTGAAGGAAAATGTAATAATTGGTAAATTGATTCCAGCTAGCACAGGGATGAAACGCTACAATACAATAGAAATTCATTGTAAAGAAGAAAAGAACGAAGAAGTTTCTTATGTTCCTTTGACTTCATAGATTAAATAAAGGTCACAAGTTGCAAGTCACAGGTCACAAGTTCAGAGGGCAGAAGCAAGAAGACAGAGGACAGACTAAATAAAGTGGGGTTTTCAAAAAATCTGTTTTCTGACTTCTGTAATCTGTCTTCTAAAACTGTGTCCTTGTGTTTTTGTGACTTATTTTTATATCTTTAAAAAAGTTGACATTTGTGTAAACATTCCTTACAATAAAATTACTTTATAGTTATATAAAATATAAAGAAAAAAGCATCTTTAAAACTTGATTATGGGGCTTTAAGGCTCGGGAGAAGTAATATTTTCGTGGTCAGGTTTTAAAGAATTAACCGGACCGACGGAAAAAGAATTAATAGCCGTCGGTTTTTATTTTGGTAGGAGAGATATTTTGTCTGTCGAATATAGTCAATAGGTCAGACAGATTTAAGGGCTCTTTTGTAAAAAAGTTGATTGGCTTAGAGCTAAATTAAAAATAAAAACTTAAAAATCAAAATGACAAATTAAAATTTAAAAATGAGTTCAAAAATAAAGTTCAAATGACAAAGCTTAAAGTTCAAATAAAGCTCAAAACTCAAACGAATAAAACTTTTAATATCTAGATTTTGAACTAATAATTTTTGATTTTTAATATGTATTTTTTATCTTTTATCTTTGATTTTTGATTTCTATAACAAGGGGTATATTTCTAAAATCTGATTAGTTCATAGTTTAACTTTAATATGAAAACCATTATTTACTGGGGTGAGAATATTGTCAACAGCTGAGGAAAGAAGGGGTTCGGGCCGGCGAATTGAAGACAGGCTTAAAGAAATAGAAATAGACAAACAAATGGTGGAAAAACCATCTATTTTGGTTATGGTAAGAAAGAGAGAACTGGAATTAAGAAGCGATTATCTTGAGTCTCAAAAAAAAGCTGAACAGATGGTTGCGGAAGCCAGAAAAAAATCCAGCGCCTTAAAGGAAAAAGCTGAACGTGATGGTTTGGAAGAAGGAAAAGTTATCTTTAAGGCAGAGATAGACAGAGCAAAAGAAGAAGCCAAAAAGATCAAAGAAAGCGTTGATGAAGAATTAGCTGAAATAAACAAAAAAGGAAAAGAGAATTTAAAAGAGGCTGTAAAGAGAATTACCGATGCGGTTTTACCGTAAAGGACGCAAAGGCTGAATTTTATGAAGCCCTATAAAAAAAGAAGGTGATGGAATGCTGCTTTCAATGACAAAAGTTGAAATAATCGGACCAAAGAAATATTTCTATGAAGTACTAGGACTGCTTCATAGATTAGGTACTTTGCAGCTCGAAGATCTGTCTAAGAAAATTGTCCCCGGTGATATGTTTATGCGAAAAATGGAAATTGATCGTGAATTACAGGAGCGAAAAAGCATTCTGGAAGAATTGGTAGTTAAAGTTAATGCTATAATGGCTACTCTCGACTTGGCAAAAGAGAAGAAATATTCAAGGGAAGAAAGAGAAAAAATTAAAGCAGAAAGAAAGCAGATCTATGAAAGGTTATGGCATCAGAAGCCAGAGGAACTAGCAAAAGAGGTAAGTAATTTAATTGATGAGGTAGAAGCAAAAACTCGAACACTTGCCTTGAGAAGAACTGAACTAGAAGCGGAACTTACTTCTCTTTCAAAATATGAAACAATTGTGGAGAAAATTCAGCCTTTGGCAAAACAATTGGTTGTTCTGGAAGGGTTTGAAACAATTGCTATTCTTATAGAACAGAAGTATAAAGCAACTTTGGAAATGATACGTAAAGAGCTTGTTGATCTTACAAAAAATCAGTTTGAAATCGTTTCGGTTGATGTGGACAATGAAACAACTGCCGCTCTTATCGTTTTTAATAAAACTTACGCTGAAAAAGTTCATAATTTTCTTTGGTCAGGAAATGTAAACGAAGTAAGGCTTCCTGATGATCTCGCTGATCAGCCATATGACGTCGCGCTGGATAAACTTCGTGAAAGAAAACAAAACATACCCAGTGAACTTGAAGTTGTCAAAAAAGATTTAGAAGAAATTTCAAAGAACTGGCATGAAGAAATCCTTGTAATTCAGGAGATACTTCAGGATAGATTAAGAGAGATGCAGGCGATTCCCCAGTTTGGCCAGACCGATTTTACTTTTGTAATTTCCGGCTGGATGCCTAAGAAATATCTTCAAAAAAGCAGAGATATTCTTAAGAAAGATTTTGGAGAACGAGTGATTCTGGAAGAAACCGAAGTAACGCCTCATGAACTGGAAGAAGCTCCTGTTATGTATGAAAACAAAGCGTTTGTTAAACCTTTTGAAATGATAATGAAAGTATTTTCACCACCCCGCTATGGAACAATTGATCCGACTCCGTTTCTGGCAATATTTTTCCCGCTTTTCTTTGGCATGATTGTAGGCGATGCCGGTTATGGATTGATAATATTACTGGTTTCTCTTTGGGCGAAAAATAAATATAAAAATGTAATAGGTATTCAGGCAGTAACTTCAATTTTTACAATAGCTTCTATGTCTGTGATTTTCTTTGGGTTTATTTATGGAGAGTTTTTAGGCGATCTTCCGCACAAGTTTCATTTAATCAGGGAATTTCATATATTAGGAGTTGAACTGCCAATTAAAAGGGCAGAAGCAATGATGCCTCTTCTTTATTTAACGCTTGGCGTTGGCTCGGCTCATATATTCTTTGGCTTGATTTTGGGAGTAGTTAATGCTTTAAGAGAAAAAGCCAGAAAACACGCAATGGAAAAAGGCGGGATGTTGATTGCGCTTTTTGGGATATTCATGTTAGTTGCTTTAAGCGCTCAGGTTTTACCGGAAGGACTCAAAACCCCCAGTTATGGAATATTACTTATTGGTATAGTGCTTTTGGTTTATTCAGCGGGCATGCTTGGTCCTTTGGAAATATTTGGGGTTTTGGGAAAAATTATTTCATACGCCCGTATTATGGCGCTTGGTCTTGCGGGTGTAATTCTTGCTGATGTGGCTAATAAACTGGCAACATCAATGGGAAATATAGTTATAGGAATAATGATTGCAGGGTTGCTTCATTCACTTAATTTAATCGTAAGTGTTTTTAGTCCGTCAATTCACGCGATGCGACTTAATTTTATAGAATTTTTCGGACAGTTTTATGAAGGAGGTGGACATGAATATAAACCGTTTAAAAAGTCTGGAGGTGAATAAGTGATATGGATGTAATAGGCTTAAAGGCATTTGCTGCCGCGCTGTCGGTCGGCATAACCGGGATGGCGGCTGCTTACGCGCAGGCAAGAATTGGTTCAGCCGGGGCTGGAGCAATCGCAGAAAAACCGGAAGTCGCGGGAATGATTATTGCGCTAGAGGCTCTTCCTGAAATTCTGGTTATTCTGGGATTCGTTGTCGCGGCAATGATTATTACGCAGCTCAAATGAGATGTAAGATAGGTTGTAGGTTATAGGTAATAGGTAATAGGTAATAGGTGAAAAGTGAGAAGTTGGGAAGATGGGGAAGTTGGGAGTAATGTGGGCAGTAGGGCAAGGCTTTAGCCTTGCATAATAATTTGAATTTTTACTTTTGATTCCAACAAGACGGGTCATAAAGACACAAGTGAAGAAATTTTTTAACTTGTGACCTGTGACCTGTGACTTGTGACTTTTAGTTAGAGGGGTATTTATGAATCTTGATGAAATGCTTCGTATTCTGGAAGAAGAAGGACATAAGCAGTGTGAGGCTGTTATGAAAGATGGAGAAGCTCAGGTTGCGAAAATTCTGGAAGAAGCAGAAGAGGAATCACGAAGAATAAAAGAACGTGAATTAGAGAAGGTTTTGGCTTCCCTGCAGATAGAAAAAGCTAAAATCTTAAACGAGGCTCGTCTTTTTGTAAAAAGACAGATAATTCAGGCAAAGGAGGAGTTTATTCAAAAAGCTTTCTCCGAAGCAAAAAAGAAGCTGGAAGAATTAAGAAGTTCCAAGAACTATAAAACCATTTTTAAAAATTTATTAAGCGAGGCAATTGAAGGTATAGAAGGAAAAAATTTGGTGGATGTTGATAAAAAAGATGAAAAAATCGCCAAAGAAGTCTTAGATGATTCAGGTCTTGATTATGAACTTCATACCAGCCTTACAGCCCTTGGAGGACTTAAGGTT
Organism: Actinomycetota bacterium; assembly: GCA_016208465.1. Taxonomy (GTDB): domain Bacteria; phylum Actinomycetota; class Aquicultoria; order JACQXZ01; family JACQXZ01; genus JACQXZ01. The sequence goes on along the minus strand of JACQXZ010000040.1, from coordinate 10,378 downwards.
TCTACAATGGATGGGAGAATTACCCTTACCAATACAATTGATACCAGATTGGAAAAAGGGAGACAGCTTCTTAAAACAGAGATTATGACAACGCTTTTTGGTTGATAATTATGGCACAGGATTATGGTTATCCGAATGCGCGGATAAGAGGAATGAAAAGTTATCTTCTTGACAGGATTTTTTACGAGAAACTCCTTGACACAGAAGATATATCGTCAATTATTTTGATGCTGGAGAAGACTCCTTATAAAAAGAATATTGAGGAGGCAACTATTCGATATGCAGGAGTCAGGGGAGTAGAAGAAGCTCTAAGAATAAATGTTGCCAGTACATATAGCAAAATTTTAGATATGGTTGAAAAAGAATCGAAAGAACTGGTTAAGGTATTGCTAGGGCGCTGGGATGTTTATAACATAAAAACAATACTGCGGGGTAAACACGTTGGCGTGAAAAGTGAAGACATAGCGGAAAGTCTGGTTCCCGCGGGAGAGCTGGAAGAGGCTTTATTATTAAGGTTAGTAAAACAGCCTGATTTGAAAATTGTTATAGATTTGCTGGCTACATGGGGGATTCCTTATTCAAGACCTTTGACGGAGAATTTTCCGGCGTATGCAAAAAATCGGGATTTGGTAAAATTAGAATTAGCTCTTGATAAATTTTACTTTGCTTACGCATTGGCTAAAACTAAAAAAAGATCGCTTAATCATCGCTTGGTTAATCAGGTTTTAGCAAGAGAAGTTGACACAGTTAATATAATGACTGTGTTGAAAACAGTCAAAGAAGAGATAGAGCCGGGGATAGCAGAAAAATTGTTCATTGAAGGCGGTAAGGAGATAAGCAAGGAAAGATTTTTAAACATGGCAAAAAGCAAAGATGTTGATGAGTTAATAAAAAAATTATCCGGAACCTCTTATTTTCAGATACTCTCTAAGAATCTAAAAAAAGCAATTGATACAGGAAATATTTCTGTTCTTCAGAGAGGTCTTGAAGAATTTAGTATGAAAAAGGGAATCGATATGTTTAAGGCGGATCCATTGAGTATTGCTTTGATAATTGGTTATCTTTCAGCAAAATATAATGAAATAGTTAATTTAAGGATAATAGTCAGAGGCAAAGAAGTTGGTATGCCTCAGGACAGGATAAGAGAGGCGCTTGTAATTGTATAAATTAATTGTTGTGACAGACCCTGAGAGCGCTGATGGTTTCCGTTTGAGCGGCGTAGATGTAGTTGAGGCGGATACGCTTGAGAATGCCAAAAGAACTCTTATTTCTCTTGTAAACAACGATGATTCAGGCATTATAGCGGTTAACGAAAATTTTATGGCATCAATTGATGAACACACAAAGGATAAAATAAATAAATTGTATCGACCGATTGTAATTTCAATTCCTGCGCCTAAGCTGTTAGACGTGCAGGAACAAAGACTTAATTATTTGAGCAAGTTAATTCGTCGCGCGATTGGATTTGAAATTAAGTTAGGGCAGGGATAAGTTAGGAAGAACGTAAAACGTGAGGCGTGAGAGAAGGAAAGTTGGTAAAGTGCAAGGCTTAAGCCTTGTTATAGGTCACAAGGTCACAAGTCACAAGTGAAGAATTTTTTAACCTGTGACTTGTGTCCTTGTAACTTGTGACTTTCAGTTCCGACTAGTTCGGATTAGGATAGGGATGATAGGATATGTTGGAAGGTTTTATTTTGGAGAAATAATCCGACTCGAAGAAGATATGGCGGTTATTCAGGTTTACGAAGATACCAGCGGGTTAAAAGTTGGAGAAATTGTATCAAGCACGGAAGGTCCATTGATGATTGAACTGGGACCCGGTTTGCTTTCCTCTATTTTTGACGGTATCCAAAGACCATTGCCTGAACTAAAAGAAAAATACGGTGATTTTATAATTAGAGGTGTTTCGGCGACTCCTTTATCTAAAACAAAAAAATGGAAATTCGTTCCAACGGTCAAGAAAGGTGATTATGTAAAAGGCGGAGATATTATAGGAACAGTTATGGAAACAGAAGTTTTTGAGCACAAAATAATGGTTCCCCCTGAACAAAGCGGAGATATAGTCAGAATTTCAGAAGGCGAATTTACTGTAGATAGTGTAGTGGCTGTGTTGTCCGGCGACATAGAAATCAAGCTGATGCAACGATGGCCGGCAAGACTAGCTCGTCCTTATCAGGAAAAACTGGATCCGGAAGTTCCCTTAATTACAGGACAGAGAATTTTTGATACTTTTTTTCCTATTCCAAAAGGCGGAGCGGCAATTATTCCCGGCGGTTTTGGAACAGGAAAGACAGTAACAGAACAAACATTGGCAAAATGGTGCGATGCTGATGTAATCGTTTATGTTGGATGCGGGGAACGCGGAAATGAAATGACCGAAGTATTGTCTGAGTTTCCTAAACTTATTGATCCCAAGTCAGGGGCACCTTTGATGGACCGGACGGTTCTGGTGGTTAATACTTCAAATATGCCGGTTGCGGCAAGAGAAGCTTCTATTTACACCGGCATCACTATAGCTGAATATTATCGGGATATGGGTTACGATGTAGCTTTAATGGCTGATAGCACCTCAAGATGGGGTGAAGCTTTAAGAGAAGTTTCAGGACGACTCGAAGAAATGCCGGGTGAAGAAGGTTATCCTGCTTATTTGGCAACAAGACTAGCTAAGTTTTATGAAAGAACAGGAAGGGTCATCTGTTTGGGATCTGATGAAAAAATTGGATCAGTCACCGCTATTGGCGCTGTTTCACCCCCCGGTGGAGATTTTTCAGAGCCGATGACTCAAAATTCTTTGCGTATTACAGGCGCCTTCTGGGCGCTTGATACATCTTTAGCTCATCGTCGTCATTTCCCTGCTATTAACTGGATAAAGAGTTATTCGCTTTATCTTGGTCAGATTCAAGGCTGGTTCGCAGAGAATCTTTACTCTGACTTTGATGATATAAGAAAGAAAGCAATGTCGCTTTTACAAAAAGAATCGGAACTTCAGGAAATTGTTCAGTTAGTTGGTCCTGATGCTCTTCCCGAGGGAGAGAAAGCCATTCTTGAAACAACTCAGATGTTAAGAGAGGATTTTCTTCAGCAGTTTGCTTTTCATGAGATAGATTCATTTTGTCCTTTGGAAAAACAATATTGGATGCTTAAGACAATCCTTGCTTTTTATAATTCAACCACCGAGGCGCTTGGCAGAGGCGTTGGTCTTCATCAGATTTTGAACTTACCGTTTAAAAATGAAATTTCAAGAATGAAGGAAGTTCCTCATGATAAAGCTGTTGAAGAGATAAAGAAATTGATTGATCGAATTCATCAGGAAATTGCAGGAGTAGAGGTGCTTTAATGGCAAAAAGAAAATTTTCATTGATTCAGAAAGATTATCAGACAATTAATTATGTTTCTGGGCCCTTGGTGTTTGTTGAAAATGTAAAAGGCGTTTCTTATGGAGAAATGGTTGATATCATTTCTACTAATAGTCACAAAAAGAGAGGACAAGTTCTTGAAAGTTCTGAGAAACTTGCGGTGGTTCAGGTTTTTGAGGGAACAGAAGGAATTGATGTTGACAGGACCAAGGTCAGGTTTACCGAAGAAGTTGCTAAGATTGATGTTTCAGCGGATTTGTTAGGTCGTATTTTAAGCGGCGCAGGTGAACCAATTGATGGAGGACCGAAGATTTTACCGGAAGAAAGACTGGAAATTATAGGCTCTCCGATAAATCCTTACGCCAGACAAGAACCTTCTGATTTTATTCAAACAGGCATTTCCAGTATTGATGGATTAAATACGTTGGTGCGTGGTCAGAAATTGCCTATCTTTTCAGGATCAGGACTTCCGGCAAATGAATTAACAGCGCAGATAATCAGACAAGCTCGGGTAAAAAGTGGAGAGGAATTTGCGATTGTTTTCGGAGCAATGGGAATTACTCACCGTGAAGCCGCATTTTTCACTAAAGACTTTGAACGAACCGGCGCTCTCGACAGAGTAGTATTTTTTCTGAACTTGGCTGATGATCCGACGATCGAGAGAATAATTACTCCTCGCTGTGCCTTAACTGTAGCAGAATTTCTTGCCTTTAAATATGATATGCAGGTTTTAGTTGTTTTAACTGATATGACAAATTATTGTGAGGCTTTAAGAGAAATCTCAACAGCCCGCGAGGAAGTGCCCGGAAGACGCGGTTACCCCGGCTATATGTACACCGATTTGTCAATGTTGTATGAAAGGGCTGGTAGAATCAAAGGAAAGAAAGGTTCAATCACCCAGCTTATGATTTTAACAATGCCGGACGATGATATTACTCATCCAATCCCTGACTTAACTGGTTATATTACAGAGGGTCAGATTGTTTTAAGCCGTCATCTTCATAGACGAGGAGTTTATCCTCCAATCGATGTTCTGCCTTGTCTTTCCCGTTTGATGAATATGGGTATCGGTGAAGGTAAAACAAGGGAGGATCATCGAAATGTCGCGGATCAGCTTTATGCTGCTTACGCTCAGGGAAGAGACTTGCGCAGACTGGTTTCAATTATTGGCGAGGAAGCGCTAGCTGAAAGGGACAGAATTTATTTAAAGTTTGCGGATGATTTTGAGCAGATTTATATTTCTCAAGGGGCTCACAACAGGGATATTGAAGAGACTTTTGGGATAAGCTGGGAACTGCTGTCAATGCTGCCAGTTGAAGATTTGAAGCGAATCAAGAAAGAATATATTGATAAATATCAGATAAAGAAGAGCGAGAGTTAAATGGAAGAAATTAGCCCTACGCGGACAGAGTTATTGGCTAAAAAAACACAAATTAAACTTGCCGATGAAGGCAAGGATCTTTTAAAGCAAAAACAGGACGCTTTATTGATTGAATTTATGTCTTTAATGGACAAAGTTTTATCAGCAAGTCAGAAGCTTGAAAGTGTTGCAAAAAATGCTCAATACGCGCTTACTTTAGCCAAGGCTGTTGATGGAGTGGTTTCAATTAAATCAGTTTCTTTCGCGACTAAAGGTGAGGTAACGATTGATATTTCTGGTTCTTATGTGATGGGTGTACCTGTTCCTGAGGTTAAGAAAAAGAGTGTCAGCCGTTCAATTTTAACAAGAGGTTATAGTGTTACCGGGGTAAGCAGTAGGATTGATGAGACCGCCGAGCGTTTTGAAGAAGAGGTAAATGTAATAATTGAAATCGCGGCAATTGAGACCAAATTAAGAAGACTTGGAGAAGAAATTCAAAAAACAAGAAGAAGAGTTAATGCCCTTGAGCACATTGTGATTCCTGCCTTAAAAGATCAGGTTAAATATATTCAGATGGTTCTCGAGGAGAGAGCCCGTGAAGATTTATTCAGATTGAAAAAAGTTAAAAAATCAATTGAGAAAAAGAAAAAGAGCGCTTAAGACAAACCCTGAAGCAATGTTTTAATTTCTTCCAAGCCGTCATAACCTCTTCTTTCATGGTTTATAATTTCTTTGCCAATCTGAATGATTTTTAAAACAGCAGCAAAGTTAATAGAACTGAATTTTATTTGTTCCCACTCTGTTCTGCCGATTAAAGCCCATACTTCACCGAGTGTCCATTGAAGAATTTCAATGTCTTTAGACTCTATCTTGTTCCAGATATCTGAGAGTTTTTGTCTTATTTTTTCCATCGCTCTTTCAGCAGCTCTGCTTTTTTGTAATTGAAAAGACCTTATTCCTAAATCTTCATTATTAATGTCTAAAACCATTTAAAAACCCCTTTCTATGATATAAAATAATCAATGATTAGAAATGTAAACATACCATCTGTTATAAGCAAAAATTTAATCTCTTTTGGGTTCAATTCCCCGCAGCTTGCTGCGCGTTGTAGGAATTGCTTTATGTTTCTTGTTGTTGGAATTCAGTAGTCAGTAGTCAGAAGACACCAACCGCTATATTTCTGTTTGTATTTCTTCTGGCTACTGGCTTCTGTATTCTGAATTCTTTCTTATTGACAATGTTTTTTAACAGGAGTTAAAGTTTGCTGATTATAAGCTACAGAGGAGACCCGAAACCGTATTTCTCCTGTCTCCTGTATCTCTGTATTCTGAATACCTGATACCTTGCAGCAAGCTGCGAGGTAGTTCATTTTAAGATAAGGAATTAAGAAATGAAGCAAGTAGAAATCAAAGAACAATAAGCTATTTTAATATAATTAAATTGTTATACTTTGTCAATTTTTATATATTCCCGAAAGTAGATATTGTAAGCCACCTTTATTAAGGGGGGCAGCGAGCAGAGCGAGCGGGGGATTTTTGGGAGCTGAAACAGTGCACTATCTTCACGAAATTATGAATGCTTTTGTGGTTGCTTAAATTATTGCTTTGCCATTGTTTTTTACTTTAATTAATCTATGGATTATTGACTAAACATAACTTAGAAAATGGAACTTAAAAAACATTTGCAATTTAGAAATATTATTTCTATAATATAAACACGGTTCTTTATATTACTAAGTAATAAAGGAGTGCTAAAATTGGCGCGTGAAAGCAAAATTTTAACCTTATCCATTCCTCCTAAAATGTTGAAAGAATTAGAAGTACTAGCTAAGGCTGAAAGTAGAACTAAAAGCGAATTGTTGCGAGAGGCGCTGCGGGAGTATATGGGTAGAAGGAAGTGGCGTTCGCTTCAAAGATATGGAAGAATGCAAGCCAAAAAGAAGGGCATTACTGAAGCCGATGTTGAAAAAATTATTGAAGAGTTTCGCGAAGAGGTTTCTTAATGCCAAAAGTTGTTGTTGACACAAATATTCTTATCTCAGCAACAGTCTTTGGCGGTCTTCCCGATGATGTTCTCGATCTAGCCCGAGGGGGAGAGGTTGAACTCGTAATTTCTCCAACTATTCTTGAAGAATTTTCTCGTATCTTAAGGGCAAAATTTTCTTTCTCCCCGGAAAAAATAATCGAAGCTCTTCTAGAGATCAGAAGTCTTTCTACCATGGTAGAGCCAAAAATCAAATTAGGGGTAATTCGAAATGATGAACCTGATAATAGAATTTTGGAATGCGCTGTTTTCACCAGGGCCAATTATATTGTTTCTGGCGACACTAGACACCTACAATCCTTAAAAGAATATCAGGGCATTAAAATTCTCAGCCCCTCTGAGTTCTTGAGGCTTTTTAAATAAGTTTCTATTTAGGCGGTTCGGAAAATCAACTTCTTTTTCTGTTGTATTGTCAAAGGTTTTAACCCTCCTTTATTTTGATCTCAACCCTCATTATCATTTCGGCCTTTACACTTTGCGCCCTTTCAGTCTTAAACCATCCTGCTATTTCGATCGAAAAGGGGAATCTTTACTATAAGTCGAAAATCAAGATTCCAACCTCGATATTTATCGGGGTTGGAATGACAGCAACCGGAGGGATCAACAAGGAAGGAAAATTGTTGTATATTGTGTTTATATACGACAGACAGGTGTTAAATAACAAAGGTAAGAGGTATATAGGAATTGAAAAGAATAAAACAAGGGGCAATAAAAATGGAAGTCTATGAAGCCTTACACAAACGTCATAGTGTAAGAGAGTATGATTCCTCAAAAGCAATCCCTGATGAACTAATCAGAAAATTGCTTGAAGCGGCTTGCGAAGCTCCTTCGGCAGGAAATCTTCAGCCATGGCGTTTTTGGGTTGTCAGGGATGGGAGAATTAAGAAGGAATTAGCTGAAGCCGCAGGCAGGCAAAATTTTGTTTACGAAGCTCCGGTAGTCATTGTAGTATGCGCTGATCTTTCTGTTTCGCTGAGAGGCTACGGAAGACGAGGAGTAGATCTTTATGCAATTCAGGACACAGCCGCCGCGATAGAAAATTTACTTTTAGCAGTCTGCGCCGAAGGATTAGGAGCTTGTTGGGTGGGGGCTTTTAATGAAGACAAAGTAAGTGAATCTTTGTCTCTTGAAAGCGCCATTAGGCCCCTTGCAATAATTCCGATTGGTTATCCTTTAGTTGAGAGAAGCAAACCTTCGCGGAGAAGTATAGATAAGATAACAAAATTTGTTTGAATTGTTTAAAATTATATGTATTATTAATTAAATATAATAGGAATTTCCTTTTTGATGAAATTCCTATAATTGCAAAATGAAAATTGCAAATTTTAAAATGCAAAACATAAAATGGGTAATCCTTATTTTTCAATTTGCATTTTTCAATTTAAAATTTACAATTCAAGTTAGCGAACGAAGTAAGCCTAACTTGTCGGGGGGATAAATAATGCCAGTTTATGAATATAAATGCAAAGCATGCGGAAAAGTTTTTGATGTTTTGACTTCATTTAATAATTTAGATAAAAAGGCAGCTTGTGAGTTTTGCGGAAGCAAAAGAACAGTAAAACTTATTTCTGGATTTGCTTTTAAGTCTGAAGGGAAGATGTCTTCATCATCTAAAAGTTGCACTACTTGTTCTGCGACCAGTTGTAGTACATGTAAATAATAGTTTAGTAAGGTTAAAGTGACTTCGGAGGTTTGATTGTTAGAGGAATTTTATAATCAGATAAAGGATTGCAATAAATGTTCTCTTGGTAAAACAAGAACTAATTTTGTCTTTGGCACAGGAAATAAAAATGCGGACATTGTGTTTGTTGGAGAAGCGCCCGGTTTTTATGAGGACAGACAAGGAATTCCATTTGTTGGATCAGCCGGTAAACTTTTGGATAAACTTTTAAATTTGATAGGCTTAAACAGGGACGATATTTATATCGCCAATGTTTTGAAATGCCGCCCGCCTCAAAACCGTGATCCCAATTCAGATGAGATCGAGCTTTGTAAACCTTACCTGTTAAAACAAATTGAAATTATTAAACCCAGAGCAATTTGCACATTGGGCAATTTTGCCACGCGGGTAATTTTAGAAAAGAATGTGAATATATCACGGGTTAGAGGTCAATGTTTTAATATGGACAAATATTTTGTTTTTCCTATTTATCATCCTGCAGCCGCCCTTCATCAATCAACTAATTTATCAGCCTTAAAAGAAGATTTCTTAAAATTAAAAGATATACTTGATTCTTCTTCGAAAGAAGAAGAAATAGAAGAGCCTGTTCAGACAGCATTGTTTTGAGGAGTCCGCTTTGTTTCCGAAAGTTTTAAAATCAGCATCATCTAATCAAACTCAAAAATTTGCCAAGAGTTTAGCCAAGTTTTTAATTCCCGGAGACATAATAAGTCTTACTGGAGACTTAGGCGCAGGAAAGACCTGCTTTACTCAGGGGCTTGCTTCTGGTTTAGGAATAGATTTATCCATTACCAGTCCGACTTTTAATATTCTTAAAGAATATCAGGCGAGGTTGCCCTTATATCATTTCGATGCTTATCGGATAGAATCAGTTAATGATTTTTTTGAAATAGGTTACGAGGAATATTTTTTTGGCGACGGGGTGACAGTTGTTGAGTGGGGAGACAAAATCAAATCGTTGCTGTCTGATGAATATCTGGAGATTGAATTTAAAAGAATTGATGACACTACTCGTGAATTACTTATTGTCCCTTATGGAGCAAGGTGGAAAAATATTGTTGAGGAGTGGCTCAAGTGTTAATTCTTGGTTTTGATACATCGACTCCAATTGGCAATGTTGCGTTAGCAAAAGATAACGAGTTGATTATTGAAGAGAATCTTGAAATAGAAAGAACCCATATTGAAAAACTTCTCCCAGCAATTGATTCGGTTCTTAAAAGAGCAAAATACGATATTACTCAAGTTGAAGGAATTGTTGTTGGTTTAGGTCCGGGATCATTTACAGGCACTCGGATAGGAGGGACTGTTGCCAAGGGTTTAGCTCAAAGCCTTGATGTTAAATTAGTTGGCGTTTCTTCTTTAGATGGAATAGCTTTTGATTCAGCCCGGGAAAATAAATTAACCTGCCCGGTTGTTGACGCAAGAAGAAAAGAAGTTTATTCCGCTGTGTATTGTTTTGAGTCAAACAAGCTTAAAAGAATTTCTGATTATCAGGTAATCGCGCCTTCTGATTTAGCAGACGATCTCTTGAGTTCCTTCGCTTCGCTCAAGGACAGGTTTAATGAAGATATAATTCTAACTGGTAATGGGCTTTATGTTTATAAAGATATATTTATTCAAAAATTAGGATCAAAAGTTATTTTCAGTGAGGAGAACAAATGGTTTCCTAAGGCTTTTTCTTTAATCAAAATTGCCTCTGATAGGTTTGTTTCAGGGAAAACAGATGATATATTTCAACTTGTTCCAATTTATGTTCGTCTGTCGGATGCTCGGGAAAAACGTGAGACGTAAGGCGTGAGGTGTAAGACGTGTGCGCCGAGTAAGCTTATTAACTCTTATCAGTGCAAGTCTGGTCTGGGCAAAGGTTAGCCACCAGCCCAGCATTGAATCTCACGCATAGGGAGGTAACGAACTATGTGAAGCTGAGAGGAGAGAGGT
>JACQXZ010000046.1:2311-8412 GCA_016208465.1 Actinomycetota bacterium | reverse complement strand
GCTTATTGGTTATTTGTTTGTTAATAGATATTTGCAAATGGAGAATAACTAAACATGAACAAGGATATTTTAAAAAAACAGTACGCTGAAGTAATCGTTGACATCTCAGCCTTTGAAGTTGATAGGCCGTTTACATATAAAATTCCTGAAAAAATTAAAGAGAAAATTTCAATTGGTTCAATGGCGCTGGTTCCTTTTTCAAAAAGGCAGCAGGTTGGATTTGTAATTGGTTTTACGGAAGAATCAGATATTGCTGAGCTTAGCGAAATTGAAGCGTTGCTTGATGAGTCCCCTGTCTTTAATGAAGAAATGGTAAATTTGTGTCATTTTGTGGCAGATTATTATCTTTCTCCATTAAGCGGGGTTTTAAAACTGGTTTTTCCGCCCGGCAGAACTCGCAGTGTCACAGAGTTTATTTGTTTAAACAAACCTTTACCGGAAAATCAAAAATTAGCCAGTTTTCAAAAAGAAATATTGGATAAGCTGGAATCACTAAACGGAAAGGTTTTAAGAAAAGATTTAAACCTCTTATATAATCCATCATCGCTTGCTTTTGCTTTGAAGAAATTGGAAGAAAAAAGCTTTGTCAGCAAAACTTATGAAGTCAGCAAACCTAAAATTGAAGAAAAGACTGAACAATATGTAAAACTTAATCAGTCTAAAAAAACTATAAGAGAATATATTGAAAAACAATTTAAAAAATCACCTAAAAAAACAAAAATATTAAAATATCTGATGGAAGAAAATAAAGAAATTTCAGTTAAGCAGGCCGAGGGGAATGTTGGTATTTCGCGTGCGGTTTTAAATCAATTATCAAAAGAAGGGTATATTTCATTTTTTAAAAAGGCGGTTAAAAGAAGAATTGACGATCAAGCATTAATGTCTGCTTCCGATAATATAATTCTTAATAAAGATCAAAAAACAGCAGTTGAAAAAATTTTTAAGTCTTTGAATGAAAATAAATCCGATGTTTTTCTCTTGGAAGGTGTTACGGGAAGCGGAAAAACAGAAGTTTATCTTAGAGCGATAGAAGAAGTTTTAAGATTGGGAAAGACAGCAATAGTTCTAGTTCCGGAAATTATTTTAACTCCTCAAACGATTGAGAGATTCAAGTCTCGTTTTGGGGAGACAGTTGCAATTCTTCACAGTCATTTAACTGCCGGACAACGGTTCGATCAATGGATGGGAATAAGAAAGGGTGAATATAAAGTTGTAATCGGAGTTCGTTCAGCCGTTTTTGCTCCTCTTGAAAATCTTGGTTTAATTGTTGTTGATGAAGAACACGAGTCATCTTATAAACAAAACCGGAATCCCCGCTATCATGCAAGAGAAGTGGCTGTAAAAAGAGCTGAATTCGACAATGCGGTGGTTGTTTTGGGAAGCGCTACTCCTTCTCTTGAGAGCAAGTATAAGGCGGAGGAAAAAATGTTTAATTTTATTGGTCTTTCCAAGAGAGTGGAAAACAGAATTATTCCTGAAATTGAAATTGTAGATATGCGCGAGGAGCAGAAGGCAGGCAACAAAACTATTTTTAGTAATGTTTTACAGGAGGCAATTAAAGATTGTCTTAAAAAAGATGAAAAAATTATTTTATTTTTAAACAGACGCGGATATTCAAGTTTTATAATGTGCTATGATTGTGGTTATGTTGTCAAATGCAAACGATGTTCAGTTTCTATGACATATCACCAGCAGGGAAAGCTTTTGCGCTGTCATCATTGCGACTATATAAAGCCTGCGCCAGAAGTTTGTCCGAATTGCGAAAGCAGGAATATAGGATATTTTGGGATAGGCACTCAGAGGGTAGAAAGCGAACTAAAAACGCTCTTTCCAGAGACAAATATTGTCAGGGTTGACAGAGATTCTGTCAGCCGTAAGGACTCTCACTATCATAAATTAAAAAGATTTAGCGAGAACAAAAAAAGCATTTTGCTTGGGACTCAGATGATTGCCAAGGGTTTGGATTTTCCCGAGGTTACCTTGGTAGGAATAATTAATTCAGACACAGTTTTAAACCTGCCTGATTTTAGGGCGGCTGAAAAAACTTTTCAGTTAGTTATGCAGGTAAGCGGCCGCGCCGGCAGAGGAGCTTTGCCGGGAAGGGTGGTTGCTCAGACTTATTCTCCTGAAAGCTATGCCATTGAATCCCTTAAAAATGGTGATTATAATAATTTCTGGAAACAGGAAGTTGCTTTTCGCAAAGAATTAGATTATCCGCCGTTTTCAAACCTGATTAATTTACTGGTTAGCGGAGATAAAGAAAATGAAACAGAAGAAGCATCTGAGGCAATAAGTAAATTCTTTAGAGAAAGTGGATTTTTGGATAGCGGTGATTTAATTCAGATATTAGGTCCTGCGCCGGCTCCGCTTTACAGAATAATGAATCGCTATCGCTGGCATATTTTGCTTAAGGTTCGTAATCCTGATAAAATAAAAAAGTTTATTAAATTAAACTTAAAAAGCGTTTTTTCAAAAAAGTTGTTTAAAAATGTAAATTTAATAATTGACGTGGATCCTGTCTGGGTTTTATAGGGACAGAATACAGAGGACAGAATACAGAAGACAGAAGTCAGAACACAGAAGAAAGAAAACAGAGGAAAGATGGATAAAAATGGGAGTTTTAAAGATAAGGATTTTTGGAGATCCTGTTTTAGAAGAAAAAGCAAATAAAATATCTTCGATAGACGGTGATTTGTTTAAGTTAATAAAAGATATGGAAGAAACAATGCGGGCGTCTGAAGGAATTGGCCTTGCTGCAATTCAGGTTGGTATTTTAAAGAAGTTGTTTATATATGATATTGGGGAAGGCTTGAATGTATGTATTAATCCTGAAATTGTTTTGGAAGAAGGAGAAGAAACAGAAGAAGAAGGTTGTCTTTCTGTTCCCGGAGTTAAAGTTCCAATAAAAAGATTTAAGAAGGTAAAAGTCAGAGCAATGGATGCGAAAGGTAATGAAATAGAAATTACAGGAGAAGATTTACTTGCCAGAGTTTTTCAGCACGAAATAGATCACCTTAACGGGATTCTTTGTATTAACAGGACGGACAAGAAGTATCGAAGAAAAGCAATCAGGGATTTTAATAATTTTGCTTTAAGTGAAGAGAGTAAAAGATGAAAGTAATTTTCATTGGAACACCAAAGTTTGCTTTGCCAACACTTGAAGCTTTGATTAATTCATCTTATAAACCTGAATTGGTAATTACTCAGCCGGATCGTCAGAAAGGCAGGAATTTAAAACCTGCTCCTCCGCCAGTAAAAGAAACCGCTTTAAGTCACAACATCCCTGTTCTTCAGCCCTTTTCCATTAAATCAGAAGATATAAAAACACAGATAGAAGAAATAAAACCTGATTTTATTGTTGTGGCGGCTTATGGTCAAATAATTCCCGGCTGGCTGCTTTCTTGTCCAAAATATGGATGTATAAACGTTCACGCTTCTCTTCTTCCAAAATACCGCGGAGCCGCGCCTATTCAGCGCGCGATTATGGATGGGTGTGAAAAAACAGGAATTACAACAATGTTGATGGACGAAGGTATGGATACCGGAAAAATACTTCTTCAAAAAGAAGTTGAGATTTCTTCTGAGGACACTGCCGAAACACTTGAGAACAAACTTTCAGAAACAGGAGCTGTTTTGCTTTTGGAGACTCTTGATAAATTAATAGGTGGATTAATAGAGCCGCTTGAGCAAAATGATGATGAGGCGACTTATGCCAATAAAATCCCGAAGGAAGAAACGGAAATAAAATGGGAATTGCCGAGCGAAAAAATCAGAGATTTTGTGAGAGCCTTGAATCCTTCCCCGGCTGCTTATACATATTATAAGAATAAAAGAATCAAGGTGTTTAAAGTTAGTTCCCCCCTTGCCAAGGGGGGACATAGAGAAGAACCCCCCTTTACCAAAGACAATCCTCCTTTACCCCCCTTTACTAAAGGGGGGCAGGGGGGATTTTTTGGAGAAATCGTTTCAGTTGATAAAAAGTTAATAGTTGCCACGGGAGACGGGTTTTTAGAATTAGTTGAGGTTCAGCCAGAGAGTAAAAAAAGAATGAGCGGAGAAGAATTTATTCGTGGTTATCACTTAGAAATTTCAGACAAATTTGAGCCTTAGTTAGGCTTGAATGATTTATTTTCTAATGTTAAAATTAGCCAATGTTGCCTTAATGCCAGATATTACAATATCTGGGTTAATATAGGCAATTAGTTTATATGGAAATGAGAGTGAAGAAGAGGAATGTTTTGTCGTGATGATAAGGATTTTGCTGGTTGTGCGGTAACCGGCATAATGAACCAAAAAGGCAAGCGGTTTTCGGGTGAAGCCATAATAAAATCTATTGCCTGCATGCATGACCGCTCAAACGGTTTAGGAGGCGGTTTTGCCGCTTATGGAATTTATCCTGACTATAAAGATTTTTTTGTTTTTCATATGATGTATCAAAGCACGGAGTGCAGATATAAAGGAGAAGAATTTTTAAAGTCAAACTTCAATGTGATAAAAGCGGAGAAAATCCCAACACGAAAAACGCCTTCTATTAAAAATGAGCCGGTTTTATGGCGTTATTTTTTAGAGGTTGGGAAGTATAAGCCGGAAGATATTTCTGAAGAAGATTATGTTGTTGATATAGTAATGAAAATTAATTCCTGTATTGAAGGTGTATTTGTATCCTCAAGCGGAAAGAATATGGGTGTGTTTAAAGGAGTAGGTTTTCCCGAAGACATTGGCGAGTTTTTTAAACTTGAAGATTATAAAGGATATACGTGGCTTGCCCACGGGAGATTTCCCACCAATACTCAGGGATGGTGGGGCGGAGCTCATCCTTTTAATTTGCTCAACTGGTCAGTTGTTCATAACGGAGAACTATCTTCATATGGAATAAACAAAAGGTATCTGGAAATGTATGGTTATATATGTACTCTTATGACTGATACAGAGGTTGTTGCTTATACGATGGATTTATTAATGCGAAGACATAAGCTTCCTCTGGATTTGGTTGCGGCAGTAATTGCCGCTCCTTTGTGGTCTAAAATTGACAGAATGAATGAAGAAGAAAAAGAATTATATACCCGGCTAAGACAAACTTACAGCAGTATTTTATTGAACGGACCTTTTAGTTTCATTATTGCGAACAACAACGAAATGATTGGAATAACAGACAGAATTCGCCTAAGACCGTTAGTGGCGGCAACAAAAGACGAGTGGTACTATATTTCAACAGAAGAGTCTGCTGTAAGATTAATTTCTCCCGAACTGGATAGGGTTTGGCAACCTTGCGGCGGAGAGCCGGTCGCAGGAAGACTGGAGTGTGAGGCTTAATTGAAAAGCTATATTCCAAGTGAATTTGTTTTTGTGAGAGACCTTGAAAGATGTATCAGATGTCAGGTATGTGTAAGACAGTGTTCTTTTGATGCGTTATCATATGACGCTGAAGATGATGAAATAGTTTCAGATGATTTTAAATGTGTTGGATGCCGTCGTTGCGCGATGTTTTGTCCAACGCAGGCAATTACAATTAAACTTAATCCGCTTGATTATAAGCCTAACGCAAACTGGATTCCCCAGATTCAAAAAGATATTTTAAAACAGGCTGAAACCGGCGGAGTTCTTCTTACTGGAAGCGGAAACGACAAGCCATTTACAATTTATTGGAATCATCTGGTTGTTGACGCGAGTCAGGTTACTAATCCCTCTATAGATCCTCTTAGAGAACCAATGGAACTGCGAACTTATTTAGGCAGGAAGCCTGATCAAATAGAATTGGATCCAAAAACCAGAAAAGTCAAAACAAAATTTACTCCTCAGATAAAACTTGAAGTTCCGGTAATGTTTGCCGCAATGTCTTTTGGGGCAATTAATTATAATGCTCACCTTGGACTGGCAAGAGCGGCGGAAGCGGCAGGAACTTTTTATAATACAGGGGAAGGCGGACTTCATAAAGATTTTTATAAATACGGAAAAAATACAATTGTTCAGGTTGCTTCAGGACGTTACGGGGTCGATCATTCATACTTAAACGCAGGCGCTGTAGTTGAAATTAAAATTGGTCAGGGAGCAAAGCCGGGCATTGGCGGACATCTTCCCGGTGAAAAGATAAATGAGTTAAT
>JACQXZ010000046.1:0-2301 GCA_016208465.1 Actinomycetota bacterium | reverse complement strand
ATGTACTCAATTGAAGATCTGGCTCAGCTTATTTACGCGATTAAAGAAGCAACTAATTATCAGAAGCTGGTTTCAGTTAAAATCGCGGCAGTTCATAATTCAGCGGCAATTGCCAGCGGCATGGTAAGGGCTGGAGCAGATATTATAGTAATCGATGGATTTAGAGGCGGAACAGGAGCGGCGCCAACTGTCATTCGTGATAATGTTGGAATTCCTGCCGAACTGGCATTGGCTGCTGTTGATGATCGTTTAAGGGTTGAGGGAATTAGAAATAATGCATCATTGGTTGTTTCGGGCGGTATTCGTTCAAGCGCGGATGTTTTAAAAGCAGTGGCGCTTGGAGCAGACGCTGTATATATAGGAACAGCGGCTTTGATTGCAATGGGATGCACAGTTTGTCAGAAGTGTTATACAGGCAAATGCGCTTGGGGAATTACTACTCAGGATCCCAAATTAACCAAACGGTTGAATCCTGATATTGTGACAGAAAGATTAACCAATCTTCTTCGCGGTTGGAGCATTGAAATAAAAGAAATGCTTGGTTCACTTGGCGTTAACGCTCTTGAAAGCATAAGAGGAAATCGTCTTCGTTTGCGCGGTGTTGGATTAGATAGAGTCGAGCTTGATATCCTTGGCGTGAAGCATGCGGGAGAATAAATGTAAGGCGTGAAAGGTGAAAAGTAAAAGGTGAATGACTTTTGATTTTTGAGTTATTTGGATAGAAAGACAGGGAATTTAGGGAAATTTGAGGAAGGGAAAATAAATAATGTCAAATGAGAAATCGATTACTCTTGATGCGTCAGGTGTGTATTATAAACAATTAAATGACAAATTACGTCAGATAGTTGCTGGGGGCGCGAAAGAGATAAACATAACTAATGTTAACGGTCAGAGGTATATTGGCACTGATTTGGTCTCTGATGTTAAGATAAATATTCACGGCACCCCCGGCAGTGATTTGGCTTCTTTTATGGATGGTCCGACGATTAATGTTTTTGGAAATGCGCAGGATGGTGTTGCTAATACGATGAATGAAGGCGAAATAGTAATTCATGGAGATAGCGGTGATATTGCTGGATTTGCGATGCGCGGAGGAAGGCTATTCATCAAAGGCAGCGCAGGTTACAGGGTAGGCATCCATATGAAGTCATATAAAGAAAAAATTCCTGTTTTGGTTGTTGGCGGAATTGCTCACGACTTTCTGGGTGAATATATGGCAGGCGGAATTTTGGTTGTTCTTGGTTTAGGTTATGAAGATAAAGAAATATTTTTGGATGCTGGTTATATTGGAACAGGTATGCACGGCGGTGTCATTTATCTTAGAGGAAAAGTAAATGATTATCAGTTAGGGAAAGAGGTAAGTATTTTAGAACTGGATGAAAATGACAAAGCGCTGCTTAAAAAACATCTGGCTGATTTCGCGAAATATTTTGGTTATGATTTAAACAAAATACTGGAAAAAGAATTTATAAAACTACTTCCGTTATCACATCGACCTTACGGAAAACTTTATGCGTATTAATTTTCTTTACTTCCCCCTTTCTTAAAGGGGCAAGGGGGATTAAAAGCGGAAAGGCAGATAAATGAAATATGTGAGGATAGCTCCTTCGATTCTTTCGGCTGATTTTTCAAATTTGAAAGATCAAGTGAAAAAGCTTGAAGAAGCGAAAGTTGATTTAATCCATATTGATGTTATGGATGGAAACTTCGTCTCAGAAATTACTTTTGGACCATTAATTGTTGATACCCTCAAAAGAATAACCAAAATTCCTTTGGATGCTCACCTTATGATTAAAAACCCCGAGTCTCAAATTGATAAATTTGTTGAAGTCGGAAGCAATATGATTTCTTTTCATTTAGAAGCCTGCAATAATTTAATCGAAACAATTAAACAGATTAAAGATAAAAATGTAAAAGCAGGGATAGCGATAAATCCTGACACCCTAGTTGAGAAATTAAATAATGTTCTGGATGAGCTTGATTTTGTTTTGATAATGTCTGTGTTTCCCGGCGGAAGCGGACAATCTTTTATAAAAGACGTAGAAAGTAAAATAGGTTTGGTCAAGTCAACAATAGAACAACGTGGATTAAATTTGGAAATAGAAGTTGATGGTGGTATTAATAAAGAAAATATAAAAAATGTAGCGGAGCTTGGAGCAGATATGGTGGTAGCAGGAAACGCGGTTTTTGGAAACGTAGCCGCTGGTAAACCAAATGATATAATTAAATCAGTTAGGGAATTAAGAGAAGCGTTGGTTTAATCTCTCTTAAGGTTAGTTCTCTGCAGTTTGTTGCGTAAAA
>JACQXZ010000066.1 GCA_016208465.1 Actinomycetota bacterium | reverse complement strand
TTGATTACAAATAAATCTCTTAAATCTTCTCTGGTTGGCTCAGAAAACATTTTGTCTTCAAGCAAATCTATTTTATCGCTTATTCTGTCAAGAAGAGGAAAATATTTATCAGTAATATCATCAAGCAGACTGTGAAGAAGAATATCAACACCTGTTTTTAATAAATCCGCATGTTTTAAAACATTGTTATACAAGTTGTCTATTTCGGATATTTTTTCAGCGTGAAAAGTGACCAGATAGTTCGGTCCTATAAACATATCAACCTCAGTGGTTTCAAGACGGGCTGTTTTTTCATCATCAATCAGGCTGTGCCAGATTAAAAAAAGATAATTTTCATAATCGTCTATTTTGGGGAGATGGAATTTACTTACGCAGTCTTCAATTGCCAGCGGATGAAAATTAAAAACATTCTTTAAAATAGAAAATTCTTCATTTGACGGTTTTTCTAAATCGATCCAGATTAAAGAATTTTTATTTTCAAGATATTGTTTTAATTGATCAATCCGGATATTATCCCTTAGCTGTTCTTCTGGCGTGTAAGTTAATAGTCTAACCATTGTTTACCCAAGACTCCCTCTTAGTTTTCCCAGGCGAACCATGCAGGATTTTAAAAGAGCCTTATCCTCATTTTCGAGCATTTCCCCTCTAACAATCTGCCTGACAAGGGGATCAATAATTTCAAGCAGAGTCTGATACGCTCTGTCTTTATTTTCAAAAATAGTTATATTGAAGACATTTTCTATCAGCTTTATCTGATTGTAAACACTATTTATTAATTCATTGGAGAAGAATTGTTTTGCCACTTCAAGATCTAAAAATTTTGCCGCAAAAAGAATGTCATTTGTCAGGCTCGAGTATTGTTTGCAAAGCTCATTTACCGATTCATTTCCAAATAATTCCAGCATTTCTTTTAATCCATTTCCCAGACCCAGAAATTCAGGCGGTAGTCCAACTGAATATAAAGCTCCAGTATAACTGATTGCTCTGGGGATTTTTCCTGTATCTTTTATTGTAAGGTCACTTAATTCCTCTTTTAGTTTATTATTGTCAGTCAGGAAAATCAGATCATTGGGATTGACGCTTGATCTGGCGTAGCCCAGCGGCCCCTTAGGTGTTAATCTGTCCCGCTGATCAGGAATTATATCGGTTAGAGCGGAAACAACAGGGGCAATTTCCTGAAATATTTCTATATAATGTTTGCTGAATAAAGCAGTGCAGTTTTTTAAGAAAGTTTCTTCTTCTTTGTCCAGATATTTAACAGTTGATTTTGGAAGATTTACCTTGAGATAATTTACCAGATTTTTCACCACGGATGGATCATAATCATAGCGAATGCCCGACTGGATTGTAACAGTTTTTATTCCGCTGAAATCATTGAGAACATTTTGTATATTCTCTAAAGTTATGTGTCCTCTAAACGGCAGGCATCCCCCTCCAAGGATTGGGGCAATTAAGATATCTAATTTCTCGCCTAATCTATATATATTATTAAGCATAATTTTTGATGATAAAACGGAGGGTATCAATCCGTATGAAAGGGCTGAGTCAGAACGGGCGATCATAAATCTTAGTTTTTTATTGGTAAAACCGTATTCCGCGCATTTGTGATAATATTCTTCATAAAAAGTATGAAAGTTAAGCATGGTCGGAATAGACTCAACCAGCGGAATAATCTGAAGGGCGTTTGGGTCTTTTTCCAAGCCAAACTCTTTGTGAGCCAAGTCAATTACATCAGCGATTCTTCTTCTCAAAGAGATTAAATCATCAGCGCCTTTTACCATCGGAAGGATTACCTCGCGGATACTCCCCTCTTTGCTGATTTTCGCGATATCATAATCTGCTTCCACAATTGACATCAGGGCCATCAGTTGCCTGAAGACTGTTTCTTCAGTTGCGTTTGAGATGCGCGGGGTTATCCAGACATCTTTTCCAGGAATTATGTTTTTAGCTAAGAGCTTTAAAGCAACATCGGCAGTTTGATGATAAGGAGTCATCTTGCCTTCAAAGTCAATCATCACTTCCTCTATCCCAAGACCTTCCGGCTGAGGTGTTAATGATTCGACTGCTTCATTTGCTTCTTCCTGAATAGGAATATATTTACTCGCGCTGTCAGGATGTTGAGTCGCCATAGAAGTTGGTATTCGCATTTGTTTGACCTCGTTAATTTTAATCTCTCTCTTTGGGTTCAAGTCTCTGCAGTTTGCTATGTAAGAATTGTTTTGTGTTTCTTGTTGTTGGAATTCAGTAGCCAGTAGTCAGAATTCAGAAAAAGACTAATTGCTGTATTTCTTTTTGTATTCTTCTGACTTCTGTATCCTGTATTCTGAATACCTGAACCCTTTTTAGTTTCGCTTTAATGATTTAAATTCCTTTATAGCATTTCCAAGGCAAAAAGAAAACAGTTCATTATCCTTTTTATCTCTTTTAGATTATTATGCTGAGACAACATTTCTTCTGGTTTTTGAACGTATTTACCCTCTGTAAGATCATCAGCGCAATTCTGGATTAAAGAACTAATGCTTTCATTGGAGGATTCAAGGTGAAATTGTAATCCTATTACTCGTTTATTATATTCAAATGCCTGATTTACGCACCCTTCGCTCTTTAGCGTTCTTATGGCGCCGGATGGCAAGTCAAACGTATCCCATGCCAATGGAAAGCAATAAATTTATCAGGCAATTTTCCAAAAACAGATGAATTTTTGGTTCCTTTAGTTAATGAAACAGGATGCCATCCAATTTCTTTATAATTATTTTTATAAACAGCGCCGCCAAGAACGTCAACGATAAGCTGAGCGCCAAGGCAAATTCCCAAAACAATTTTTTTATCAGCAATTGCTTTTTCAATAAATTTCTTTTCTTTAAGTAACCAGGGATATTTTTTGTCTTCATAAATATTCATAGGTCCGCCCATAATAATCAGCCAGTCGAAATCACTTGTTTTTGGAAGTGCATCGTTATTAAATAATAATGTTTTTGAGATAGTATAGTTTTTGCTTCTTGCCCATAATTCAATGTTAGCTAAATTTTCAAATGGAACATGTTGCAAATAATGTATTTTCATTTTTTGTTTTTTCCTTTCGCTTAAGATTGCTTCGTCCTCCAACGTTACGCCGGAGGACGTGGCGATAACGGAAAGGTAAAAAATCTGGCGTGCTACGTCAGGCGAGACACCCGACCTACGAACCGTAGGACATCCGTCCCGGCTGTCATAAAAATATCATTTCGGGACAATAAATTTATTCCTGAAGAGCGTCAATTATTTCTTTTCGATGCGTTGCAAGTTTGGAAGTTATCATTGCAACATATTTTCCCTGAAAACGCGCCGCAGATAGTTCGTTTTCACTCGGCATCCGTTCCCCGCTGCCGCCTGCTATTGTCGAAGAGCCGTAAGGAGATCCACCAGTGATTTCATCGATACGTGTTTGTCCTTTAAATAGATATGGCAGCCCTGCGATAATCATTCCATGATGAAGGAGTGTGGTATGAAAATTAAGGATAGTAGATTCCTGTCCACCATGCTGTGTCGAAGAACTGGTAAATACACTTCCCACCTTTCCAACAAGCGCTCCTTTGGCCCAAAGACCTCCGGTGGCGTCGAGAAACTGACGCATTTGACCGCACATATTTCCGAATCTTGTTGGTGTGCCAAAAATAACTGCGTCAGCAGCGGCCAAGTCATCTACTGTGCATATTGGAATATGAGCAAAACTTTTTTGTATTTCGAGAGCCTTCATTTTTTCAAGTATTTCTTCTGATAATGTTTCAGGTACTCGACGCAGTTCTACTTCTGTGCCATCTACTTCCCTTGCTCCTTCCGCAATAGCTTCCGCCATACGATAAATATGACCATACAAAGAATAGTATGCAATTAAAAATTTCATTGTTACATCCTCCTTATTGAATTCTTTCTCCTAATATAATCCTAGGAATCGTAACCAGATATTTTGTGAATTCTTTATAAAAATGTTCAAGGCCCGACTTGGTTGCTGTGCCGTGAGTTTTTTCGTTATCCAGTTCCCAATATAAAACATAAGTGACCAATTTTGGTTTTTTTGTCAGCCTAATTGGCGGCTCTCCCCTTTTGGCGTTGGCAAAATCAGGAGGTCGATGAGTTCTTTTCATATAACGCACATCTTTAACGCCGGGGAAATCCCGATGATGTTTAACTACTTTTTCTATTAACTGTTCAAATTCTTCAGTTTTATCCGGTTTTACTTCATATATACAAACTTCTACGAAACTTTTAGATATTTTACTCATTTTAGTTTTTCCTTATTTAGCTTAAAAATTTCTACATCTCCCTCCCCCTTGATTTTTATTCTAATTCTTCCAAGAGTTTTCTTACATCCTCTTCATCTTCTTTTTTAACCCAGATTTCAACAGGTCCGACTATTATATTAAATCCTGTTCCGAAGCGGCCTAAAGCAAAAAAATCTTGCAAACCTTCATTCTTAACAAAATATTGAATTTCAGCGGATTCTAAAAGAGATTTTGCCATTGCGATAGTGGCAAGATTTCCAGTTTTAAAAATATTTACAAGCTCCACATGTTTTAATTTTGGTTTTTGTTTATGTTTTGGATAAAACATAATGTCTCCTAATAGTCAATTTCATTTCAAAGAAACATCAAGCATATAAACACTTTTTGGTTCAGCGTAAACGCGAGGTTTATTTTTTTCTTCAGCCTTTTTCCATCCCGTAAAAATTATATTTTTGTCAGACTGCCAATTGCACTGAATGCCATCAACGCGTTTGGACAAAAAATTTATTTCTTTTAACATCCATCCACGGTCTGAAGAAGAAATAAATACTTTGCCGGATGAAGTTACGAAGAGAATTTTATCGCCCTTTGGCGGCCAATAGGCAGACAAGACTTCAACAGCAACAGGAGGTTTAGTGATAATTCTTGAATTCTCCCAGTCTAAATTTTCTGGATAAATTCCTTCAAATTCTTTTCTTTCCAGTGAAGCAAGAAAAAGACCTTTTGTTCCATAACTAAAAACTACTTCATTGCTTTGAGGCGACCATGAAAGATGATTGACAATTTCCATATTTTCAACAGGGATATTTCCCATAAACATAACTGTTTTTTCTTCTCCGGATAAAATGTCAATAGTAACAAGACTTATCTTCTTCCACATCTCTCTGTTTGTTTCTTTTTCAACCGTTGCTTTGCCGCCAAAAAATGCCAACTGATTTTCTTTTAAAGCATATACGCCCGGAAGAAGATACCATTTATCGGTTAAAATTTTAAATTCGCCGCTTTTTGCATCAATAATTCCAAATATTCCCGGCGAGTATTCCCATTCATAATTTTCATAGCTTCTGCCGCTTATAACTACTTTTTCTTTAAACGATCCCACAATTTCTAAGGGATATACCTTTTCCGCTTTTGATTTTTCTTCATCCCAGATAATTCGGTGAACATTTTTAATAAAATTGTATTCAACCATTTCTATCAAACCACTCTCTCCGGAAATCCAAACAATATTTTCATCTGAGACAAATTTAAAAAAACCTGCTGAATAAACTTTTGAAATCTGATCACCATTTTTCTTAAAGAAGAAAATGGCAGGCTCAAATGATTCCGGGGAAGCAGAAGCATCGTAACGAATCCCAAAAGTGTTTCCAGAAGACGACCATTCAACCTGCAAAATATTTGTTTCTTTTTTTAGATCAAGCGAAATAAAAATGGGTTTTCGGCTCAGGGTATCAATAAGACCAAGTTTGTTAGCGCTTGTTCTAAAGAGAACAACGCTTTTGTTTTGGTTTGGATAAATTTCAACTACATTTTCTTTTGATGGAGTTAAATCAGTCAGCTTTTTGATATTAATTTCAGGAGAAAATTTCTCAAATCCCTCTTTCTCGTCGAAAACAAACAATTTATTTTTTGCTTTTATTAGTTCTAGAGTTGTTTTCTTTCTCATTGGTCTGATAAGGGCTTCACCTAAGTTTGCGCTTCCGCCCCAATGAAAAATAAGATAAACTTTTGCTTTTTTATCATTTATTGTTATGCGATAAATTTCATAACTTTTAAAATGACCAAAAGCCTCTTTTGAGGCCGCTAGGAAGGCGGCTTCGTTTTTATTAATTTTCAAACTTTTGTCAAAAGAAAAGAATGGAGTAAATTTGTTTTTAAGAGGCGATTTTGAAGATAATAGTTTCCATTGAATTGTATAGTCATTTTTCTCAAAAGCCTTGTGCCATTTGCTGATTAACTGTTTAATTTCTTGTTCAGAAGAATTTTTTACAGCAACTTTTCTACAACCCGGCAAAATAATAAGAAGAATTAAAAAAAAGTATAAATATTTACAAGGTTTAAATTTGATAATCACAGCAGTATCCTTTTATTTTAATCAGCTAGTTTTGCTTATAGGGTGGAATTAAGATACGGTGGTTTTGTCATATTACCCAACTTAACCGATTTTTTTCATTATGCTAAATAATGCTTTCGGCAAGGGTCTTCTGTTTCCTTGAAAAATGGTGTCAGTGATGGAGAGTATTTCAAAATGGCGGTGAAAATATTCTTCTATTTGTTCAGGCGAAAAACGATGAGGGCCACCGAGAGTTTTTTCTTTATAACTGAAGCATTTTAAAAAAAGAATTCCTCCTGTTTTTAAAATCCTGTGAACATTTTTTACGTAGACATCTCTTTTTTCAGGAGGCAGAGTGTGAAAACATCCTCTATCGAAAATAAAATCAAATTTATCGTTTATTTTGGTATCAACAATATCATCCTGAAAAAAATCAATACTTAATTCTTCCTGCTTTGATTTTTCTTTTGCTTTGCTGATAGCTGTTGCGGAAATATCTGTGGCGGTTACTCTAAAGCCCATTTTTGCCAGAGCTATAGCCTGAGTTCCCGGTCCGGTTCCCAAATCTAAAATATGTTCAATGTTTGGATAGTACCACGGCATTGTTTCGGTTTGTTCTTCTTTATACAGCTGTTCCCATCTTGCTTGTTCATCGTTGGATGGTTGTTTCATTGTTACGACCTTTTATAAGGGGACAGCGCCCTTTATTGGGAACGTATCATTGTCAGGATCATTTTAAATCTTTTCACTGCTTTTAAAGAATGCGGCTGATTGGCCGGCATTATAATCATTTCGCCTTCTTTTAAATTGAACGATTTACCTGAAATAATAATTTCTGCTTCGCCGTCAACAACATAAACCATAGCATCAAACGGCGTCGTGTGTTCGCTTAAACCCTGTCCTTCATCGAAGGCAAAAAATGTTACAGTGCCTGTTTTTTTATTAATGAGTGTTCGGCTAATCACCGAGCCATCCTGATAATCTGCCAAATCAGTTATTTTTATTATCTGAGATTTTATATCTGCTTGTTTATTGTCCATTGTCCATTGTCCCCCTCCATTTTTACCAGCAGGACCCCGATGGATTCGGGGTCAGAGCTTTATTCTCGTTCTCCTATAAGCAATAGAGTCATCGGCATAGCCAAAAGTTTTCTTTTACGGAGTTTGGTAAAACCCGCATTGGTCACCCACTCGCGGATAGATTCTTCAGGATAAGCACGGCAACTGCTTAAGAGAAAGAAAAGCAATTCATTAAAACCACTGGTGACAGAAAGATTGCCTTTGCCTCCAATATGCTCAGAGTCCAAAATAACAAATGTTCCTTTGGGCTTAAGTGCCTGATAGGCTTTTACCATTGCCTGTTCTGCTTCTTCTACTGAGATATTATGGATGACGTTGAACAAAAGCACCAAATCGTATCCTTCTCCCCATTCAGCTTCTCGTAAATCTCCTTCTCTAAAAATTACTCTGTCTTCAAGTCCTTGTTCTTTAACTATTTTTTTTCCTTGTTCTACTGCACCCGACAGGTCCAGCACTTCGGCTTTTAGTTCAGGATATTTACGACAAAAAGCCATACTATATGAAGCATGTCCGCCTCCCACACCCAGCAGGCGTTTTGGTTTTATCTTTAATGGAACCTTGCGAACGATTTCAGGTCCCGCGTATTTCGCGAAAGTAGCAAGACCGCGCATATAGCGTTCCCAGAACTCAGGTGGCTTGTTGGCATAATGAAGATTTGTGGTTTTACCGCTTTTGATTGTTTGTTCCATATCCTCCATCATTTTCCATAGTTCCGACATAAACATAATCGCGTCATACATAGAAGAAGATGAAGTTTTTGTAAGCCATTTGCGGGATTTTTTATTAAGAGAAAAATGTCCATCACTACGCGCAAGATAACCAAAACCATTAAGAGCATCAAGCAGTGTTTCCATCCCCTCGGGATCACATTTAGTGTATTCGGCTATTTCCTCGACTGTTTTTTCTCCTTCGACTAAGGCATCGAATACGCCAAGCTGAGCGCCGGTAATAATCAGACGTCCAAGAGCGATTCCCCAGAAGGTTTCCACTATTGGCGTTGGCAGTTGACCAGACGCAAGCGCAATACGATCTACAATTCCTTCAGGTACAATTCCTAAACGCATAAATCTCCTTTTTGAGTTTCACATCATTGTTTTAATAAAAATTCCACAATTCCGTTAAAAATACCTTGAGCGATTTTTTCCTGATAAGCATCATTGTTTAATAATTTATCTTCATTTGGATTTGATAAAAATCCTGTTTCTACCAAAACAGATGTTACTTTTGACCAGTTAAAGCCTGTCAGGTCTCCCCGAGGCGTTATTCCGTTATTTTTAGCGCCGGTAATTGATAATTCATTTGAAATCAGTTGAGCCGCCCTTCTGCTTTCAATGTAGATTTCTTCTGTCCATAGATTTTTTTCCGGATAAAAAACAGAGTAGCCGTTTACGAATGAATTTGCGTTGCCATCCGCGTGTATTCGAACAGATAAATCAGCTTTTGCTTTGTTGGCAATTTGCGCGCGTTCAGAATTACTGATGTTAACATTATTGCTTTCTCTGGTCATAATTACTTTGATTCCTTTGTTTTCAAGTAATCTTTTTAATTTGAGGGCAATTGATAAAGTGATTTTATATTCAGGAGTTCCTGAAGAAATACCAGTCGCGCCTCCTCTTTTGATTTTTTGCTTATGTTTTTCTTGGGCAAAGGTTTTTGGGGTGCTGGAACTTGCTTGTTTAAGGATAAAGAACAATAAAGCGCTAAAAGGATAGTTAAAACTATAAAAGTGATACTTATTAATTTTGTCTTGTAAAATTTTCTCTGTTTTTTCAAAATTAGTAATTAATTGGTTAGAGGTTTTTTAAATATTCTTTAATTCTTTCGCGATCTTCATTTTCTTTGTTACCTTTGAAATATATCTCAATAAAATCAACTTTACAGCCTTGGTTGTGAAAAGCATAAATAATTCTCAAAGAAGATCCCTTTAAATATCTGCAAAACAAACGCGCTTTTACAACAGTGCATATCTCACTTTTCTTTATAATATTGAAATGTTTGCTATTTCCTGTTGGCTCAACCGTGATTACACTTTTAAAATTTTTCAGGTCATTTGGTAATGATTTATATTTTTTCGCCAGACGCTTAAATTCTTTAACGAATTCCGGCAATTCATTAAAGTTCATCATCATAGTTTCTTACAGAGTAACACTCATCACGATAAAATACACTTTCATAAGAAAGCGGCTGGCCGTCTTTTGCTGCCTTCCACGGAATATCTTCATGAGAGTATTGTTCTATTTCTTTGGCGTTTTTATCAGACAAGCGAGCCAAAACTTCATCAATATGCTCGATATCGCGCGCTGAAAGAACATTAAGATCGGCTCGTTTGAGCGGTAAATACTTTTTTTGCAAGTGATTAAAATATTTACTTTTTACCGCCTCTATCTCGTTATTTTTTTGCATATCGTCCAAAATAGCTCCCAGTTCAACCGATGTCGGGCCATGATAGTTTTTAATGTAAGTCGCGCCCATTAAATTCTCCTCGAACTTTTCGTAGTAATCAAAATCAATGAAGTAAAGCAATTTATGAAGCACAGTTTCACCAACATTCGGTTTTCCACCGACCTTCATCAAAACATACAAAAGAACCTGTTTGAATTTGTTAAGGTTCTTTCGCGTTACGCGAATTTGAGTATCAGCGCCTGTTTTTTTGTTTATTTTTTTCTTTTCTAAAACAATCTCGCGCTTTGGTAATTGTTCGGCCAAAAAATCTTCAATAGAAATGCCAAAAACAGAAGCCAGCTTTTCTGCTTCGGAAATGGTTAATTCCCGCTTACCTTGTTCTATTTGGACATAAGTCGGACGGGAAATGCCGAGTTCCGATGCCAAAAACTCCTGCGTCAGATTATTCTTTTTTCGCAATTGTTGAATAAATCTTGAAAGCATAGTTATATTTTACCTCGCTTATTTCTATTGGCGTGTATTTGTTTGTGTTTTTCTTTTGGAACAACCTTTTGTTTTAGAGCTTTTTGAAGTTTTATTTGTGAGAGTTCTCTTTTAGCTATAATATTTTGTTTAAATTGTTACCTAATCTCAGTTTAATTTATGTCAAAATATTTGTCAATAACAATGTAAAAAAATTATACATCCGATAAGGGGACAGCGCCCTTTTTAGGTTTTCTTCTTAGGTCGTCCGGGGCCTAGACACACCAACGAACGATTCAGTTTACTCTC
Source organism: Actinomycetota bacterium (assembly GCA_016208465.1). Classification (GTDB taxonomy): domain Bacteria; phylum Actinomycetota; class Aquicultoria; order JACQXZ01; family JACQXZ01; genus JACQXZ01. Next base: position 22,472 of record JACQXZ010000066.1, on the reverse strand, counting down.
AATTTTTTGTATAAATTGTTCCGTTCCCATCGCGAGTCCTCTTTGTGTTTTCATCCGTATCTCTGTTATCATTTCATCATCCGTCTCTTTTAAGTAGTCCTTCCATTCATTCGCTTCCATTTCAAATTTTCGATTTAGCGGTATACTACTTATATCATATCCTGTGTGTTCCTTTGCGCTTGACCACTTATAGGTCCATGCGTATTGCGCTATCTTTGCCCGGACGGGATTTCTTTCTACATATCGTATGGCTCGATACAGATGTTGTTCATCCAATAAACATGAGAAAAAACGACCTTGCCATAAATGTCCTGTTGCTTTTCGTCTTTTATTTATATACTGGGCATACCTCATGTGAAGCGTATTGAAAAGTCTGGCCAGCCCTTCTTCTGTTTTGGGCGATACAATAAAATGCACATGGTTGTTCATTAAACAATAAGCATACGTTGTAATACAGTATCTCTTTGCATATTCTTTAAACCAGTCGCAGTATTTTTTATAATCTTCTTCGTGTTCAAAAACCGGCTGTTGATAATTTCCACGCTGGGTTACGTGATGTGCTATATTTGTGATAACAATTCTTTATTGGCGTGGCATAAAGTTATTTTAAACAACATAATATGGTATGTCAATTAAAAGGGCGCTGTCCCCTTATTCCCTTATTTCTATTTATTTGTGTTAAATGAAGTCGGATTTTCGTCTTAATTGGTTTACCAATTTTTTATTCTCCTATTCTCCTATTCTCCTATTCTCCTTTTCAAAAGTTTAAGAAGATCCTTCATTTCGCTTTCATATTTTTTGATCATTGGCTTATTAATTGCCATTTGCACATCATGTGTAAGCGAGGTCAAATTATCTTCTGTTCTGAAAGTACTATCGAGTGCAAATTTAGTTAGCCTTACTGCTAAACCTCGATAACGTTTGGTACAGATTCTGATAGCGATTTTGGAAAGATCATCACGAAAAGTGACTTCTTTTGCCTTTAATTTTAGTGTGTTATTATCTGTCGGGGCGTGGTTATCCTTCCCCTTGATCAAAGGATAGTAATCTAACAAAAGACAGTCTGCTTGAAACAAGAGACTTTCGTCTTCTTTGATTTGGTTAAGATGGTTTTGAGGGTATTGGCTGATGAAACCGCCTATCAGTGCTAAAAGGGATCCCAAGACTATATAAACAATCTGTTCCATATTTTTTTCTATAACCCCGATTTCATTTAACTTAAAATAACCGAAGCACTTCGTTTATACACGACTCTAGGTGAAAGCTCGAATTGTAACTTTGTTGTTATCGTTTCTTCCCAAATCCGAAAGTCCGATTTGGTCGGGGCGACTGGATTTGAACCAGCGACCCTCAGACCCCCAGCCTGATGAAGAATGGGTAAACCCTCCCATCAAGGGATGAGGAGATAATAAATAAATTTCTGTCAAGGGAGGAGAAATTGTGAATATAAAAAAGGCCGATACGGATCGGCCTTTAAAATCTATCTTAACTATAAAATTATTATTTTATTGAACAGCGTCTTTCAAAGCTTTGCCAGCTTTAAAAGCCGGAGATTTTCTGGCGGCGATGGAGATAGTTTTTCCTGTTTGAGGATTTCTTCCCTCTCTCGCGCTCCTTTCTCTTATTTCAAAGGTACCAAAACCTACCAATTGGACCTTGTCCCCTTTTTTAAGAGCATCTGTTACGCCTCCAATAAAAGCCTCTACAGCCCTGCCAGCATCTTTCTTTGAAATACCAACGTCATCGGCGACTGCCTCGATTAAATCTTGTTTGGTCATTAAAGTCACCTCCTTTCAGAAATAAAAAAGAAACATTAAATCATTTCAATTATCCGATAACTGTTTTTTAAATTCAACAAAATCAGCGTCATTCCTGCAAAAATTAACAATTTTTTTAAATAATTATGTTTCCCAGCGAATTTCTTCGGCTGGGCCTCTTTCCATTAATTCGCTTACACACCTATGAGGATCTTTATTTTCATAAATAATTTCTACAACTTTTTTTGTGATAGGCATTTCAATATTATATTTTCTCGCCATTTCATCTACCGCTTTGGATGTGATTACTCCCTCGGCAATCATTGTTGTTTCTTTCGCGATATCTTCAATTGTTTTACCGCTTGCAAGTTTTTCTCCCACAGCGCGGTTCCGGCTGTAATTACTGGTGCAGGTTACAATCAAATCTCCCATTCCAGAAAGCCCTGAAAAAGTCAGCGGATTTGCTTTTAAGATAATACCAAGTCTGGTCATTTCTGCCAAGCCACGGGTGATCAAAGATGCTTTTGTGTTGTCGCCATATCCAAGTCCGTCTGAAACACCAGCGGCAATCGCGACCACGTTTTTAGTTGCTCCTCCCAATTCTACCCCAGCCAGATCCGGATTGATATAGACCCTGAAGTATGGTGTCATAAATACATATTGAAATTTTAATGCCACCTCTTTTTTTACAGCGGAAACGACAGTGGCGCTGGGAATATCTTTGCTTACTTCTTCCGCGTGATTTGGTCCTGAAAGAACCCCTATGTTTTTGTGAAACTCTTCAGGCAGAACATCAATGATTACTTCCGACATTCTCATAAGCGAAGACACTTCTATTCCTTTTGCCAGACTGATAATTAACATATTTGGTTTAAGAATATCTTTTATGCTTGAGATGATAGATCTTACGGTATGCGAAGGTACCGCAAGCACAACGATGTTAACATTTAACAAAGCTTCTTCCATATTATTGGTGGCTGTCACTGAAGACGGAATGGATAGATCAGTTAAATATCGGGGATTTTTATGATAAGCACTGATTTCATTTATAAGACTTTCATCTCTTCCCCATAGTTTTACAGTATAATTTTTTCTAGCTAAAAGAGCCGCGATTGCGGTTCCCCAGCTTCCAGCTCCGATAACAGCAATTTTTGCTTCCATTTAGTTTTTCTTCGATCCTTTCAGGCGATCGCCTAATCGTAATTCTTTTCCTTCAATCAGACGCTTAAAATTTGACCTGTGTCTGTAAAGAACAATCAGCATTACGATAAAACTAAAGATAGTATAAGGTAATGGATATTTAAAATAAAGAATCATAACAGGGAAAAGTAAGGCGACCATTATTGAAGCAAGAGAAACATACCGGGTTATAATCAGGATTATTGCCCATATGATTGTTAGTATTAAAATAACTTTTGGGAGAAGCGCTATAAGGATGCCTGTTGTAGTCGAGATACCTTTACCGCCGTGAAATTTTAGATAAATTGACCATATGTTGCCTATGATTGTAAACATTCCCGCGGCAAGCGGAATAATATCTCCTCCAATTACCCATTTAGCCAAGAGAACAGGAATAGCTCCTTTGGTTACATCGCTTATAAAAATAATTATTCCCGCAAGCGGACTTATGTTTCTATAAGCGTTTGTTGCGCCGATGTTTCCGCTTCCGTATTCTCTTAAGTCGATTTTGTATATTGTTTTGCCTATGATTAATCCGGATGGGATTGATCCTATTAAGTAACTCAAGGCAAGAACAAGTATTGTTTTAATTAGCACAGTTTTCCTTTCACCCGAAAATATTTTTTATAGGACAGCCGAGACGGCCGTCCTACCGGGTTGTTATTTTTCTTTTCTAAAATATAATTCTAACGGGCAGCCGGTAAAATCAAAAGCTTCACGAATTCTGTTCTTAAGATAATTTTTATAAGTTGAATTTACCAGTTGCGGATGATTAACAAAAAATAAAAAAGCCGGCGGCGCTGTTTTAATTTGAGCAGCATAAGAAATTTTTAATTTAAGTCTTCCTTTTGAAATAGTATAACCGGCCGCTTTTAAATCTTTTACTAATTTGTTTAATTCATTGGTTGAAATTTTTTTAAAATATTCTTCAGCAATGTTGTCTATAACAGGAAAAAGTCTGTTAACCCGTTGTCCTGTTAAAGCCGAAATTGTAATCACCGGCGAATAATCCAGAAATCTTAAATCCCTTTTTGTTTTTTCAATATATTCTTTTGCGGTGCTTGTTTCTTTTTCTATTAAATCCCATTTATTTATCGCGATTAAGCTTGCGCATCCGCGACTCTCAGCGTAGTCGGCTATTTTCTGGTCTTTTGAAGTTACGCCAGTGGTTGCGTCAATAACAAGAATAGCAATGTGGCATCTGTCAATTGCTTTCAAGGTGCGAATCATACTGTAATATTCAACGCCGCTTTCGGTTTTACTTTTTTTCTTAAAGCCTGCCGTATCAATAAAACAATATTTTTTATTATTCTTTTCTATAATAGTGTCAATTGCGTCGCGGGTTGTTCCGGGGACAGCGCTTACTATCGCTCTCTCCTCTCCCAGTAATTTATTAAACAAAGAAGATTTGCCAGCATTAGGCCCTCCAATAATTGCGATTTTATAAAAATCTTCTTCTTCAATAACAGGCGGTATTTCGGGTAACAGCGAAGTGATTTGATCCAGCAGTTCACCGATTCCCTGACCGTGAAGAGCTGATATTTCAATAGGCTCGCCAATGCCTAACTGAAAAAACGAATATTTTTCAAGACTTTCTTTTTGGCTGTCAACTTTATTTACTACCAACAGAGTTATTTTTCCGCTTTTTCTTAATATGTTTGCTATTTCTTTATCCGTGTCCAGCAGACCACTTTTATTGTCAACGACAAACAGAATTAAATCAGCTTCTTCAACAGCCAGCATAGCTTGTTTTGTGATTTGCTTTGTTATTTCAGCGTCTTCTGTGAAGTCAAGACCGCCGGTATCAACAATTGTAAAAAATTTTCCATTCCAGTCAGATTTAACATAATTTCTATCACGTGTGATACCTGCCACACTATCTACAATAGCAAACTGACTTGAAATTAAACGATTTAATAAAGTTGATTTTCCGACATTCGGACGGCCCACTATTGCAACCAGTGGTAATGACATAATATTTCTCCTATGCAAAAAAACTTTGAATAAAATCTCTTCCTGAAGACTGAACAATTCTTACAGGAAACTTAAAATTACTTTTTATTTCTTCTATTGAAATGTCATCCAAAAATAAACTTAAATCCTTTAACATTATATCAGGAATTAAAACCGTGCCGTTTATTTTTTTTGATTTCAAAAAATTTACAATATCATTCCCGCCAAGAAGTCCTGTCACAGTTATATTTTTACCGAACAGTCTGTTTTCTACTCCTTCTATTTCGCACTCTATGTCGAATTTATTTTTTAGTTGTTCAACAACCTGCTTTAAAATCGGAACTGCTAATTTTCCTGTAAGCGCCGTAAATTTATACTTTCTGCATTTTGACCCTTTCCTTTTGCGGGAGATTTCTTCAAGAGCTTCGTCTATAAATAAACGTGCGATTCCAATGCCATTTTCAATTTGAGGGAAGTTGTCATATTCTTCTTCAGAAGGGAATTTCTTATCCGCCATTAGATAAAATTCATCAGCCAGATATATCCAGTTAGACTTAAATTCTGATTTAAAATATTTCTGCCATTGACTAATCTTGTCAATAAGATTTTTTGCTTCTCTTTTTGTGAACAGACGAAGCGGATACAAATTTTCTCTAAAATCTGTTAAACCAACCGGAACAATTCCAATTGATTTTACTTTATTGTAATTTTTATATAAGTCATTGATTGTTTTTTCTAATTCTTTTTTATCATTTATATCCGGGCAGAGAACTATCTGAATATGAATTTCTATATTATTCTTTAGAAGTTGTTTTAAATACTTCAAAGAATTATCTTTGTTGTTTTTTGGTTTCAGCATAAAATTTCTTAATTTTTCGTCTGTTGTGTGCAGAGATATATAAAGCGGACTTATGCGTTGTTCTATTATTCTTTCGACGTCGTTTTTGCTCAGATTGGTTAATGTGATAAAGTTTCCGTAAAGAAAAGAAAGCCTGAAATCATCATCTTTTAAATATAATGTTTTTCTTAAACTTTTTGGAAGCTGGTTTATAAAGCAAAATACACAATTATTTTTACAGGTTTTAAGTTTATCAAAAACTGATGATTCAAAAATTAACCCTAACGGTTCGCCTTGTTTTTTCTTAACCAAAAGGCTTTTTAGTTTTAGATTTTCTTCATATTCGATTTCTAATATTTTGTCATCCGCAAAAAACTGATAGTCAATTATATCTTTCAAAATATGATTATTTATTTTTTTTAAAATTATATTTGGTTTAAGTTTATATTTGTCAGCCGGACTGTTTTTAACTACAGCGGAAACAATCGCTTTATTAGTTGTCATATTAACCTCTATTGAAAATACGTAAAGCTAAAGGGACTGTTGAAAAACCTCTTTTGTCATTGCGAGCGACCAAAGGGAGCGCGGCAATCCCTTTGTTTACGAGATTGCTTCGTCGTAAAAATCACTCCTCGCAATGACGAATATACTTTTTCAACAGTCCCTAAAGCCTCGTTCTACTTACCTACATCTTCCCAACTTCTTACGTCTTACGTTTTACATCTTACGTAACAAGTTGGGCAATTTTCTCCAAAACTTCGTCTAATATCCACGAAGGTGTTGAGGCGCCTGCGGTTACACCAACTTTGTTATCTTTTTTAAACCATAACTGATCAATTTCTTCCGCCGTTTCAATATGGTGCGTTGTTGTTCCCGTTTCTTTGCATATCTGAGCCAGCCTTGTTGTATTGGCGCTGTTCTTCCCGCCAACAACCAAAACGACATCTGTTTTTAACGCAAGCCGCCGAGCCGCCATCTGACGTTTTGTTGTCGCGTTGCAAATTGTATTGAAGATTTTTAATTCTGTTGTAATAGGCAAAAGTTTCAAAACAATTCTGTTTAAATTTTCAATCGGCTGAGTAGTCTGAACGACTACCCCAATGGATTTACTTTTGATGTTGTCAGGAATATCTTCCGGTTTTTCAACAACCAGCGCTTTGTTGTCCGCGTAAGCCAGTATGCCGGTAATTTCAGGATGATTTCTTTCGCCAACAATAATCAAATCATATTTTTCCTCAACAAGTTTTGATGCGCATTGCTGAGCTTTTTTAACAAAAGGACAGGTTGCGTCAACCACCTTTATTTTTTTCTCGCGGGCTTTGGCTATTATTTTTGGATCTATGCCATGAGAGCGGATTATAATCGTTCCTTCTGAAATATCATCAATGCTGTTTATTGGATAAATACCTTTTTCTTTAAGCGAACTAACCACTTGAGGGTTATGAATAATCGGACCCAGAGTGTAAATTGGTTTGGGAAATTGATTAGTTGTCTGAGTGGCTAATTTGAGCGCTCTCTCCACTCCATAACAATAACCGGCGTATTTTGCTATTTCAATTTTCATTTTTTTCCTCTTTTATTAAATCATTAATAATCTGCATTACTTTTTCACTGGTAATTGTTTGTTCCTTTTTGAGATCTCCTTCGGGATGATTTAAAAAAATAGGTTTTCCTATTTTTACGGTAATCGAATTAAGACATGGAATAAATTTCTTTTTTATAAAGATTTTTTCTGTTCCCAAAATTGCTATTGGAACAATTGGCGCATTGCCCTTTTGGGCAATTAAAGCTACGCCCCGATATGGTTTTTCTGCTTCTGATTTTTTTTTACGCGTTCCCTCCGGAAAAAGCGCTACTATTTCATTGTTTTTTAAGTAATTTAAGGTTTTATTAATTGCCGCTCTGTCGAATTTTCCTCGTTTTACCGGATATGACTTTAAGGCAAGAAAAAAATTTCTTAAAATCGGAATATTAAATAATTCTTCTTTTGCCATAAAGTTTATTGGACGAGTGGATGCAATACCAACAGCAACCGGGTCTAATATGCTTGAATGATTGGACGCCAAAACAACAGGGCCTTCAGATGGAATATTTTCCCTGCCTTTGATTTTAAGTCTGAAGATAACTTTATAAACAACCCATAGAAATTTACGCGCGAAATAATAAAACAAAGTTATCTTTCCTTTAATTCTTTTAAACAATATTTTAGCACTTCTCGCGCAACTTCTCTAACGGTTTTGTTGTCAGTATTGACAAGATGGGCGTCTTGGGCTTTTACAAGAGGACTGCTTTGGCGCGTGCTGTCTATATGATCGCGCTCAACGATTTTTCTTTCAAGCGCTGTTTTATCTATTTTTATACCCTTTTTTAAGAATTCCTGTTGTCTTCGTTTCGCCCGCTCCGCAGGAGTCGCTGTCAGAAATATTTTTACTTCAGCCTGAGGAAAAACAACCGTTCCGATATCTCTTCCTTCTACTACAACGTTGCCTTTTTTGGCGAATGCTCTTTGTTCGCCAACCAGCATCTGACGAATTGCCGGAACTTTTGATACAATTGAAACCAGACTGCTGACTTTAGTGGACCTGATTTCTTTAGTAATATCTTTATCTTCGACTATAACTTTCTTCTTTAATGTTTTAGGGTCGGTTTCAAAAAATATCTTAAATTTTTTTGCTATGTTAGCCAGTTGTTTTTCATCTGAAAAATCTACTTTTTCACTAAGCGCTTTCCATGTTAAAGCTCTGTACATTGCTCCTGTGTCAAGATAATCATAGCCCATTTTTTTTGCAACCAGTCTTGCGATTGTGCTTTTTCCGGACGCCGCTGGTCCATCGATAGCTATAATCATTTTTACGTCTCTTTTCGTATTAATTTATGGTTATAGGTTAGGGGTTATAGGTTATAGGAATTAAAACACCCAAAAATCCAAAATCCAAAGCCCAAATATCAAATGAATGAATATCAAAATGGTTTATATTCTTTGTGATTTTGATTTTGAACTTTATTTGAACTTTGGATTTTGTCATTTGAACTTCTTACCCATCGCCTTCTTACATTATTTAATCTCTTATACACAAATTCAAAATCTCCTCGAAATTTGGAAAAGAAATATTTATGCACACGGTATTATTTATAATTGTCTCCCCTTCTGCCGCTAGTCCTGCAATTGACATAGCCATTGCGATTCTGTGATCATTATAACTTTCACAAACAGCTCCTTTTAATTTTGCTGGTCCTTCAACTATAAAACCATCTTCTTTCTCCTCAATTTCTGCTCCCATTTTTTTAAGCTCATTGTAGATTGCTTTTATTCGGTCTGTTTCTTTTACTCGTAATTCTTTTGCGTCTTTTATAATTGTTGTTCCATTAGCCAAAGCAGCCGCAACAGCAAGAATTGGAATTTCATCAATCAAACGGGGGATTATTTCACCTTCAATTGTTATTCCGTTTAATCGGCTGGATTTTATGATTAAATCTGCGCGAGGCTCTCCGTTTTTTAACTGCCAGTTTTCCTGTTTTATCTGAGCGCCCATTTGCTTAAGGACTTCGAGAAAGCCTATTCTGGTTGGATTTATTCCCACATTTTTAATTGTTATTTCTGAATCAGGAATAATTAACCCTGCGACAATAAAAAAAGCGGCGGATGAGATATCGCCCGGCACCAAAATTTCCTGCCCGTTAAAAGGACTTTTCCCTATCACCATTGTTGATGTTTTATCTATTTTTATTTCAGCTCCAATTGACACCAGCATTTTTTCAGTATGGTCTCTTGATAAATATTGTTCATTTACTGTTGTTTGTCCTTCTGCCAGCAGTCCTGCCAAAAGAATAGCAGATTTAACCTGCGCGCTTGGGACAGGCGTGGTGTAATTTATTCCCTTAAGTTTTTCCCCTTTAATAGTAAGCGGCGCTAGATTTTCTTTACCTGTTCCTTGAATATCTGCGCCCATTAATTTTAATGGCTCAATAATTCTATCCATTGGCCGGCGCTTTATTGATTCGTCTCCTGTAATAACAGAGGTGAAATTTTGAGCCGCTAAAATAGCCGGAAGCATTCTTATCGTTGTTCCAGAATTGCCAACGTCGAGTGTTTTAGCTGGTTTTTGAAATCCATAAAAACCAACGCCACGAACCACAATCTCAGTTTCTTCTAAACGTTCAATTTTAATGCCGATTTCTTCAAGACAATTTAATGTGCTTATGCAGTCACCAGCATTTAAAAAATTTTTTATTCTGGATTCTCCCTGAGCCAATGAGCTAATTATAACTGCTCGATGAGAAATTGATTTATCACCGGGCACTTCAATCACGCCGGAAAAATTTTTACATTTACTTACTTTTAAATTCATTTTTTGTCTCCCATGTGGGTCGTAGGTCATAGGCTATAGGTCGTAGGGTTGAAGCTTGTGACCCATTACCTATCACCTATTACATATTTTCAATCTTAACCTCGTATCCTTTTTTCAAAAGAACGGAAGCAGCTTTCTGAGCCGCGTCTTCTCCCATAACAATTATTTCAAGTATTCCAAGACGACTTTGGGGAGTATAGAAAATTTCTATGTTTTCTATATTTACACCGAGCTGACCGATTGCGACAGTTACATCACTTATAACCCCCGGCTTATCTTCTACGGCGATATTTAATTTACACAAATTAAGAGGTTCCTTGTGAAGAACTCTTTGTAACGCGGAACGCTTTTCTCTTGCTTCGTTTAATCTCTGCATCAATCCTTCTTTGTCTTTGTCTTTTATAAATTCGTAAATTTTTTCTATTTCTTTTTTGTAGGCGTTAAGCGCTTCGAGTATTGCTGTTCTGTTTTCAAAAGCAATATCCAGCCAGATTTCAGGACTTCCTATCGCGATTCTTGTCATATCCTTAAAACCGCCGGCGGCAAGTTTTATTAAGTTTTCATTTTCATTCATTCGACTTTGAGTAACATTAACTAACGACGCAGCGGCAAAGTGCGGGAGGTGGCTGATTGTAGCGACGGTTGAATCATGTTTTTCCGCGTCAATTGCTAATACATAAGCGCCTATTTGAGTTAAAAGCGAATGAAGATGGCTGAATGCTTCGTTGTTTGTTTTTTTGGTTGGCGTTAAAATGTAATAAGAATTTTTAAATAAAAAAGGAGTTGCGGCTTCAACTCCGGTTTGTTCCGATCCAGCCATTGGATGACCGCCAATAAAATAAATATCAGACGGCGCGGCTTCCTCTATTTCTTTTACAATAGTAGCTTTGGTACTGCCAACATCAGTTATGATCGCTTTTTGTTTCAGGTAAGGGATTATTTTTTTGGCTATATCGACTATTGATCCGACAGGAGTCGCGATAAAAATAATATCCGCGTCTTTTACGCCTTCTTCAAAAAATGTCGTCCCTTCATCTATTGCTCCGGTTTCTATCGCTTTGTCTATAACTTCCTGTCTTCGGGCTATTCCTGTAATTTTGGGAGGATTGGAAATCTGTTTTAAAGCTAACCCCAAAGATCCGCCAATTAAACCAATTCCAATTATAGCAACTTTATCAGTTTTCAATTTTATGTCACCTTACAATGTCTTCTTGAGGACGCTTAATAATGATTTTACTTCTGACATAAGCTCATCAAAATCATTTGTGGTGAGCGATTGAGAGCCATCGCACAACGCTTCTTCGGGGTTGGGATGAACTTCTATAATAGCTCCATGAGCGCCGACAGCCAGCGCCGCAAGTGTAAGCGGTTTAATTAACTCTCGTTTGCCGCTCGCATGACTCGGGTCAACTATAATTGGCAAATGAGAAAGACTTTTAACTATAGGGATGGCGCTGATATCTAAAGTGTTTCTGGTTGCTGTTTCAAAAGTTCTTATCCCCCGTTCGCAGAGAATAACATCTTTATTTCCTTCTTTTACTATATATTCTGCCGCCATTAAAAGTTCTTCAATCGTCGCGCTAAACGATCTCTTTATTAAAACTGGTTTATTGATAGCGCCCAGTTCTTTAAGCAGTGTAAAATTCTGCATATTTCGCGCGCCAATTTGCAGTATATCTGTGTATCTGGTAACCAGTTCAATATCTCTGATATCCATAAGCTCAGTTACAATTGGCAAACCTGTTTCTTCCCGTGCTTCTGCCAAAATTTTAAGCCCTTCTTCTCCCAGCCCTTGAAAACTGTAAGGGGATGTTCTTGGTTTAAATGCGCCGCCGCGCAAAATAGCCGCTCCTGATTTTTTAACTGCCCGCGCCGCTGTAAGTGTTTGTTCTCTGGATTCAACCGCGCAGGGACCAGCCATTATAGTAAAATTATTTCCTCCAATTTTAACTCCTCTTACGTCAATAATAGTGTCTTCAGGCTTAAAATCCCTGCTTGCCAGTTTAAATGGTTTTAGAATCGGCACGGCTTTTTCAACCCCCGGCAAAGCTTCAAGCGGAAGCTGGGCAATGCTTTCTCTGTCGCCAATTACACCGATAACAGTCTTGTATTTTCCTTTAGATATATGCGCCGTGGCGCCTACGCTTTCTAATTTTTCTATTACATGATTGATTTGTTCTTCAGTTGCGTTCTGCTTCATAATTATCATCATTGTTATCATCTCTCTTTCGTTTTTATTTCTCATTGAAACTTTTTGACAGGCGAGACGCCTGTCCTACTTGTGACTTGTGACCTACAACCTGCGACCCGTTGTAATCCTTCTATAAATTTCTTGTTTTCCGAAGGTGTTCCTATAGTTAACCTGATATGAGTATTGTATCCAAAAATGTCTCCGGGACGAACTATTATTCCAAGTTTTAATAAATCTTCAAAAGTTTTCCTGCTGTCTCTTTTTAGGTCAACTAAAATAAAATTTGCTTCTGTTGGGACGTATTCTAATCCTAGACTTTCAAACTGCTGATACAGATATGTTTTTCCTTCTTCGTTAAACTTTTTTCTTCTTTCAACTTCATCTTTATATTCAAGACTTACTGTTGCCGCTAGTTGAGCCAGCATATTTACATTGAAGGGTTCTCTTACTTTTTCTATTGCCTCGATAATTTTTTTGGAGGCTATTCCATAGCCGATTCTAAGACCTGCTAGTCCATAAATTTTTGAAAAAGTTCTTAACACAATAACGTTTTTAAAATTTTTTAAATAATCTATCCCATTTGGATAGCGATTGTCGTTTACATATTCAAAATAAGCTTCGTCAAATATAACCAGAATATTCCTAGGCGCTTTATCTAAAAAATTTTCAACTTCACTTTTATAAAAAATTGTTCCGGTTGGATTATTGGGATTGCAAAGAAAAATTATTTTTGTTTTATCGTTGATTCGATTAAGCATTTCGTTAAGACTATGCCTGTAATTTTCTAGCGGAACTTTTCTTTCAACGCCTCCCATTAGTTTTGTTATTGTTGGGTAAACAATAAAAGACGGATGCGGGATTATTGCTTCATCGCCCGGTTTTAAAGCCGCCAAAGCGATTAATCTGAGTATTTCACTTGATCCATTCCCCACAACTAAATTTTGAGTTTTTACATTTAAATGTTCCGCCAGTTTTTCTTTAAGCACAAAACATCCGTTGTCGGGATAGCGGTTTGCTTCAGAAATATCCTCTTTTATTGCTTCAATTGTTTCTGGAAAAGGCGGATAAGGACATTCGTTTGATGCCAGTTTTATTACCTCTTCCAGCCTAAATTCAGATTTTACTTCTGAAATTGGTCTTCCCGGTTCGTAAATTTTTAAATCTTCAATTTCTTCTCTAAAAAGTATTGCTTTATCCAATTTGTCCTTCATCTCTATTCTGGTAAATCTGTTCTTAAGCGTTTTGCTCCTTTAAGGTATACGTGCTTTAGCTCTTGAGGGTTTTTGTCAGTATAGAAATGCATTAGAATTCTTATACATTTCGCAATACTTCCGGGAACAGCAATTTCTTTTGTGCAAAGCAGAGGGGTGCATTTAAATCCAAGCGTTCTTGCCGCGGCGGCAGGAAACTCCGCGTTAAGATCCTCGGTAGCTGAAAATATTATGCTGACAATGTCTTCTTCTTTAATGTCATTTCGATTCATCATTTCTTTAAGAAGAAGAGTTGTTTCCTGCACAATGTCAGAAGCGATGTTATTATCAGCCGTTATTGCTCCTCTTAATCCTCTTAACCTCATAACCAAGCCCTTTCCTGATTTTTTCACTCTATATAATATATATAAATATTGGGAAAAAGACAAATGGTTGAAGGATTTGAAGGGTTCGAGGGGGTTAGGCTTCGAGTGAAAGTGTTCGGATGGTAACCGCAATCCTGAACCTTGGGATGAGTTCTTCTTGTTCCAATTTCCATTTTTTAAAAACATATTCTTGTACAGGTTTGAGGATGCACTGCCATTTTGCAAAACACCCGAGAGATGTATTTGCTCAGGATTTGAATTCGTTAATTGGCAGTTGCGATTGTCGGATAATTGATTTTAGAGTTCCGAGTTTGATTTCTTTGTGGTTGGGAATGGGAATGGTAATTGTTGAAGAGCCTGTTTTCTTCTGCATTATAATGTGACTACCGCGTTGCCGAACATTCTGAAAACCGTGTTTGGATAAGATCTGACAGATTTTCTTGCCCGAGATGATTCGCGGTTTAGCCAACAGCTATCTCCAAACGTGTTACGAAAACCTCATCGTGTAAACGCTCGCTAATTTCCTCCCGCGAAGCCGTCTCAAAGAACAATTCGATAGCTTCTTTGAGGTTGTTTCGGGCATCTTCGACAGTTTTACCCTGACTGGCAATATCGAGTTCAGGGCAAAGAGCAATGTACATATTATCCTCTCGTTCAATGATGGCTGTAAACTGATGTTTCTTTCGCATCTCAAAAACTCCTCTCTTGATTGATCTGCCAATAGTTTACCAAACTCTCGGCCCGAAAACAATCTGAGTAAATCCAAACGACGGCACATTTTTGGGCATCGTGTTGCGGATAAAAAAAGTTACTGAAGGCGAATTTGCGTAGGACTTTCTTCGTGCTTAGAACGCAATCAATTTATCTCCCAGTAAATGTTTTAAATTCCATTTCGTTGTTGTATCAAGCGATCTTTCCAGACAGATAAATATTTTATCTTTATACTTTTCTAATTCCTTTAAAGTTTCTTTAGCAATGTTCATTTCCATACAGATAAGACACTCTTTAAAATCATCTTTAGCGTGAAATACTTTATTTTTAGTAAAACCGTTAATCTGCTCAAGTTTGTAATTCAACATAAAACCATTTTTCAGAAGCGCTTCGTCAAAAATATTTTTCTCGTCTATCAATGCCAGATACATGGCTTCTTTTTCCTGAATGTATTTATCAAGCAAGGCAAGATTTTCTTTCTCTGATTTAGTCGGGTCTGGGGCGAAGTCAACTCTTGGGAAATTGGATTTTGCGAGCTTGTAGACTTTGAATCCTGTTTTAAAAGGCTTTTGTCCATCGGTAAACAGATCAGGATTTTTCTCTTTTTCTTCTTTTTCGATTTTTTCAATTACGCGCTTATTGCGTTCAATGGTAATGTCGGAGATTTTCTTGTAGTCGGCTTTGTATGCTTCCGATTTTTTGTCAATTTTTTCCGGTAATTGAATAAGAATAAACTTACGATTGCCGCCGTCTTCTTTATTAAGTTCCATAATGGCGTGGGCAGTTGTTCCACTACCAGCGAAAAAATCTAATACAATATTATTCTCTTTTACATTTGCAATTTGGATTAGACCTCGAATTAATTCTTTGGGTTTAGGATTGCTAAAAATATTTTTAATCCCATCAAATAATGCTGTCATTTCATCATTTGCACCTTGATTATGGCCGAATTCTTGATGAGACCACCAGTTAGTAGCACATTGCCCCTCTTCTTCCCGTTCATATTTATAATATTTTTTACGTGGTAATCCTTCTCCGTTTCTAGGAAAGACTATTCGATTATCTGCAAGTAGTTGCTGGTATGTTTGTTCATCTCCCATCCATTCTTCATCGTAAACAGCGTTATTGTTCGGATTAATAATTTTGTATCTACTGCCAGATTGGTCTGAACCAACTTTCCAAGGCTTGGATGCCCAATCGCCACGAGGATCATTATTAGGATTTGAAAATTTTCCTGTAATATCCACCTTACCAACACCAGATTGTTTATAGGCTTCTTTATTTTTTGAATAAGAAATAATGTGTTCTGCAACAAGCCCAATCATTTTTGTTTTATCATTTGGCTGATTATGTCTTCTTCTCCAATGTATATGTCCTTCAAAATTGCTTTCGCCAAATATTTCATCGCATATTTTTCTTAAATTATGTATTTCATTGTCGTCTATAGAAATAAAAATAACCCCATCCTCTTTAAGCAACTGTCTTGCTAAAAGCAGTCTTGGATACATCATATTCATCCAGTTTGAATGAAATCTTCCACTTGCTTCTGAATTAGTATCAATCTGAACTCCGTTTTCTGTAACCCCAATGTGTTCCCAATAGTCTTCTTTTGACTCATCCCAATTATCATTGTAAACAAAGTCACCATCAACATTATATGGCGGGTCAATATAAATACATTTAATTCTTTCCCGATATGCAGAGAGCAATACCTTTAACAACTCAAGGTTTTCACCTTCGATAATCATATTTCCGTCCGCATCATCGGGGTTTACGCTTCGCGCTTCATCATAAATCAGTGTTGCCTTGCTCGGCGTAAACGCAGTTCTTTTTGCTTCACTTTTGCCAAACCACTTGAATTCAAACCGCTCGGCTTCCTTAACAAGTTCAGGGTCGATGATTTTTTTAAGTTCATCAGGGTTGAGTTTGCCTTCAACAGTAAAAATATCCGGGAAGAAGTTTTTAAGTTTCTCGAGCCGTTCTTTATTCAAATCCGGTGTCTGCATCATTCTTTTATCAAGATTGTCCATTTATCGTCACCTCAGCTTTAGTTTTAAAGGTATCATACTCTTTTATGGGCGCAAGATAATTTACTTTTGCTTCAATGCCCAATGCTTCAAAATGCTTTATGGCGCATTTGATTTTATATATTTCATTTTCAGTAAGCGCTTTCCTGTCATCAATATTATTTGTCCCTTTGGTTTCGATAACAAAGTAATATTCAGAACTGCTTTCTTCTCTTATCTTTCGTTTTTTCAGCACTAAGCCAAAGTCGGGGTTGTAATCTCCGGCAGGAGTTTTAATCACATAAAACGAAGGCAGCTTGAGAAAACAGACAACTTCTGTATCCGAATCAGCTTTTTGCGCGAAGTTTTGCTCATGCTCGCTGTCCCAGACAATATGGTCATAAATTCCTCTGTTGGGAGTAGGCTGAATTTTATCTGTATTTTTTACGATATATTTCTCAAAACCGCCAATATCAAAAACTTCATCCGTCAATTTATAGCTCAAGGCTCTCAGCATTTCATCAAGTTCTATGTTTCTGATTTTGTTTACCGCTTCCTGTAAGAATCGAGGCGGGTTCTTAATGATTTCATTCTTGTTATCTATTGCCGATACGATTTTAAATACCGTAGGGTAAGCAAGTGATGTGTTTTCGCTGATTTCTTCAATAATATCAAGAGGCGCGAACTGAATGTTTGCCTTCCTGTTTTCCGTTCTAAAATCAGATGTTTCTACGCCTTCTTCTGAAAATCTCTGTATTCTTCCCAAAGCTACTTGAATCTGGTGCTCGGATATTGTTATTTCATTAAGGGCTTTAACGGATTCACTGATTATTCTTCCCTCATCGAAAGAAACAAGGTATTCCGTCTTTTTCGATAATCTTTTCCAAAATTTTTTGAAAGACGGACTGTTAAAATGAGTGTCATTTTGGCTTATTTTCTTTTCAGATAATTTCTGCCCTTTGTGATTATTCCTTGTTTCTGCTCCTGCATCGCTTGTGCCGTAAATTTCTACTATTTCCGATTGATACTGTGATGCAAAAGTCTCATAAGTCTCGTTTGGAATGACTGTTAAAAGGTTTACTTCTGTCCCTTCCGGTATTGTAGTCGGATCATAAACGCGTGCTCCGTCCTGATTGACGCAAATTCGCAAGCCTCGTCCAATTTCCTGCCGTTTCTTAATTTCGCTGTAACTTTGGTTTAAAGTTGCTATGTTAAAAACATTAGGATTATCCCATCCAACGCCGAGAGCAGAATGAGAAAAAATGAACTCTACCGAATTATCAAAAGAAAGAAGCTCTTCTTTTGATTTTAATATAAGGTCATACAATTCTTTATTATTTCTCATCGATTTTTCATTGTCTGTAAAATCCCCTTTGCCGGTTTGAGCGAAATAATACCCTTGCGATTGTTCAATTTCTTGTATTGTCGGTTCTTTTCCGTAAAATTCTTTATAAACCTTTTTATATTGCTCAATAAAACCTTTTTTTATTATTCCATCAGGCTTGATATAATTATCCACACGGTCAATAAAAGTTAGAGAGAGGCATTTGATGCCTTTTTCTTTCAATATTTCTTTTTTTCTGAAATGAGTATCAATTAGCCAGTAAAGCTGTTCGTTGAATATAGTTGAAAAATCCCTTGACTGTTCCCCTTCATAAATAACCGCCCCGTTCTTGAATTTTACAAAGCCTTTGCCACGAATTGGTTTCGCGATTTGTTCAATAACATAATCCTTATAAATGATGTTATTGGTAACTTTCTGAAGAACGGCGTTCTTTTCCAGCTTTTTCGTATTTTTGAATTTAAACCCGGAATTAGTTAAGCGCCACGCTTTTAAAACAGCCTTTGGTTCTCCTTTTCCTATTTCTATTCTTGAAAGTTCAATTTTCATTGAGGCTTCGTCATTTTTTTCTGAAACGGTTAAGACTTCAATTTTTTTCACAAGCCCCTGCTTGTAACTATCAAATGGTGTCAGCCGATAGACAAGATTTGTCAGTATTTTGTGAGTAGCAGAATATCTGATTTTAAACAAAGGGCTAATACTTTTAATTCTTTCGATTGAGTTTGGCGTATCCATCCCTTCTTGCGGTTCGTCCATTATAATGATTGGATTTGTTCTGGCGATTGCTTCAATGTAAGCCATATTTGAAAACAGGTCTTCCCGTTGCGCCTGATTAAGTATTCGGTCATCAGAATTGAAGGACTGCAAAGTCATAACCATGATTTGAGGATGCTGTTCCTCAATAAAGTTCATTACTTTTGAAAGACATTTGCTGTCATATTCAAAGCAGCTTGGTTTAATATTATAAATATCTTCAAGTTGTTTTTCAAAAACCTCGAATGTCTTTAAGACACCTTCCTTAATAGCAACAGAGGGGACAAGTATAATAAATTTGGTAAATCCGTAATTTTTGAATAATTCAAAAATTGTTTTTATATAAACAAGGGTTTTTCCTGTGCCTGTTTCCATCTCGATGCATAAATCATTATCTTCTTGAATATTCGCGGCTGTTTCATCGATTCCGTTTTCGTTGATAATTGCTTTAATATTTTGAATAATTTCCTGATTGGACAATGAAAGAATATTTGAACGAATACCTTCAATACAGGCATTATCAAAAGTGTTCTTTTCCTGTCCTTTAAAAACAGAAATGACAGATTGTATTGCTTTTTGCTGATATTCTAATTGTTCGAGTTTTAGTTTCATCAGATTTCCTTAACCTCGTTTTCTTTGCTTGCCAAGGACGGGCAAGTTTTATGTATTTCCTATTGCGGTTCTTTTTCAAAATAATCTTCAACCATAAAACAGTTATGGTGTTTAACATTTTGCGTGTATGCGAAGTGCCTTGTGATGCAATTACAAGAACCGTTGTTCGCATTCAGTCACGACCGAATCAAGCTTGTCAAGCTGACGATTGCAAAAAGGGAGCACGTCCACACCACCGTCGAAATTCACGAGCTTGGTAGGATTAATCAATGTTTGCCTCCTCTTGCTGATTTCAGTTATTGGTCCACGAATATGAGAAGTTACGACTAAAGGGAGCAATGTCTCGAGGGGCAAAGCCTAGCCGTAGCGAATATGCTGTGTTATATGCTGTTCGTTTCTTTATTCTTATATTCATAAGGGAACCCACAAAAAAACAATGTACTGTGTCCTGCCAATTCTCCCCTATTATCTGAACTATGTTTAGACATACTTAATGTATCTATCAACACTGCGTCTACTCTCTATCTAGCGAATATATAAAATATCAAAATTATTTTACGACTCACTTTTCAAATGGCAGGTATCATTAACAAGATTTATAAATCCGCTTTCTTCATAAAATTCTACTATATTTAAAGCAGTATTGCTTTGTTTTATTCTCCAGAAAGCGGTTGGATTAACTTCTAAAATATTGCAAAGGATGCTTTTTATCGGGCCGCCATGGGTTACAATAGCGATTTGTTCTTCGGGATGGTTTTTTATAATAGAAGAAACGGCGGATGAAATGCGCTTATGAAAATCAATTCTTGCTTCGCCTTCGGGAATCTCAATTCCATCAGTTCCACTTACCCATTTTTCAAAAACACCGGGATACTGAGATTCAATTTCATTATAAGTTAAACCCTCCCACGCGCCAAAATCTATTTCATTTAAACCTTCGTTGATATTCGGGATTAAATTGTGATGTCCACCTATAATTTCCGCGGTCTGAAAAGCTCGTTTCAACGCGCTTGAATAAATTGCTTCGAGTTTTTCTTTTTGCAGGCACTTCGCGATTGATTTCGCCTGAAGAATACCTTTTTCGGTCAGCCCCTGATTGCTGTTCCCCTGATATTTTAATTCAACGTTGTTTTGAGTTTCTCCGTGACGGATTAAAAAAAGCTTAGTCAATGGTTTCCGAACCCCTCCTTCCCTCCCCTTATTAAAGGGAGGATTTAGTCGACTAATCTGCTGATTACTCATATAATAATAACAAAAACGGGGGTATTGTAAAACATTGAAAATAGGTATTACAAGCACGGTTCCGGTAGAAGTTGTTTACGCGGCGGGTCATATTCCGGTTGATTTGAATAATATTTTAATTCAAAGTGAAGACATAGAAAAAAAATTATTATCTGCTTCGATGTATGGCTTTCCTGAAACCTGCTGTTCATGGATAAAGGGCATTTTTTCTGTTGCGAGAGAAAGAGCAGACATTGAAGCCATAATAGCGGTTGTCGGCGGGGATTGTTCTAATACCAATGCTCTTATGGAAGTTTTGCAAGTTGAGAACAAAAAATTAATTCCGTTTTCCTATCCCCACGAATCTCTCTACGAAGATCTTAAAATTGAAATAGAAAAATTAATTAAAAATTTAGGAACAAATCGGGATGAAGTTTATAGAATCAAAAAGCGACTGGATAAAATCAGAAAAAAAGTTCAGCAGATTGATAAGTTGACTTATGAAGAAAATAAAGTTACTTCTTTTGAAAATCATTACTGGCAGGTAAGTTGTTCGGATTTTTTAGGAAACCCGGACGAATTTGAGTTTCAGGTTGATAAATTTATCGAGGAAGTAAAAACCAGAAAGCCTGAATTGAATAAGTTTAGATTAGGATATCTGGGAGTCCCTCCTTTTGTTCAAAATATTTATGATGAAATTGAAAGAATTGGCGGAAGGATTGTTTTCAATGAAATCCAACGGCAATTCGCGATGCCTTCGTTTGAAGAAGATATTGTTGTTCAATACCAGAAATATACCTATCCTTATTCGATTTTTGACAGGATTGAAGATATTCAGGAACAAATCGAAGTGAGAAACATTAAAGGATTAATTCATTACACCCAAACTTTTTGCCATCGCGCTATTCAGGATATTGTTATAAAAAAACAATTAAATTTACCCATCTTAAGAATTGAAGGCAACGATAACTATCTGGTTGATAGTAAATTACGGACTCAACTGGAAGCTTTTATTGATATGTTGAAAACGTAAATTAGGTAATAGGTAATGGGGGAAAATGAAAATCAACCTATCACCCTGCCCTAATCTTTCCTATCTTCCCATCCTCCCAACTTCCTCTTTCTTGCGTCTTACGTTATCTAAGGATAAATCTGAATGTTGCCGGTAAACAAATTACCTTGAGCTTTATAATAAAGTGAACCATCTGGCTTAAATATTCTAATATGATACTTATCAAATACACCTGGATTTCCATTATCATTGGCTATAACATAAAACTTATAACCCGGAATGGAATTTATAATTATATTGCCATCGAAAATAGCTCGCTTCTTGTCAGGTGAAACCATTAAATGATTGATGGAATTGCTAAAGTATCTTCTGTTCGTTCCATATTCAAGATGAACAAAGGTGCCAATTGGTCTTAAGCCTCCGGTCTGATATAAAACATTAAAGTTAAAACTTTGGATAGTTTTATTGTCTGCAATTGAACCCCAGCCAACAATTCTTCCGGGTGTATTGATTAAATCTTTTATAGCTAATTTTGCTGCTCCGCTGCTAGCCAGATACGGAAGTTCTTCTTCAAAAACTGCTTTGTATTTATAGGTATTTGGCATAAGCAAAGCTTCATAAGAGTATTGAGCTATACCATCAGAATTAGTGGTGCTTGTCCCTTTGTATTCAGACGACTCATAGATACCATTGTTGTTCTCATCAACATAAAACTTTATGTTTTTATCAGAAATACCGCTGCCAAAATCTGGTCTCATTACTCTTGCTTTGAGTTCCGCTATGTCACCAAAATAAACAGAAACATCTTCAGGCATTAGATTTGTTGGGATAGCCTTTACGGTTAAATTTGCTTCTCCGCTGCTAGCCAGATACGGAAGTTCTTCTTCAAAAACTGCTTTGTATTTATAGGTATTTGGCATAAGCAAAGCTTCATAAGAGTATTGAGCTATACCATCAGAATTAGTGGTGCTT
>JACQXZ010000065.1 GCA_016208465.1 Actinomycetota bacterium | reverse complement strand
CTACGCGCTGGATTTGGTTTTGTATGCATTGGCCGGATTCAGGTCTCAATCCCGTTTCCGGTATTACATCTCTTTCTACTAGCTTTGGAGGTGGGTATAGCGGAGCTTTTGCGTCTCAATCCCGTTTCCGGTATTACATCTCTTTCTACCCAACAAGCAGAACGATGGCTAGAGAGGGCAAAAAGTCTCAATCCCGTTTCCGGTATTACATCTCTTTCTACTGCACCTTCAAATTATCCTATAACCATAGGATTTCTAAGGTCTTATGCGTGCATCCTAAATTTCTCATCATTTTTCTCTTCCACCAAATCCTATTTTTATAGTAAAAATCGCTAGTTTCGCTTGGTTTTAAGGCTTTGCGGGTATCTCAGATGATAAAATATCCCTCATCTGTATATATTTTGCCGGTCCCAACAATCTCTGTTCGTCTTATACAAGAAGCACAGAGGGAATAAACTCTTACTGAATCTTCGTTCTCATTTATTATGCGTTTTATTTTATCAACAGCTTCGCTGCACTGCTTTTGACTTAATTCTCCCTCAAAAACACTATACTGAACATGATTTAAATATCCTTTAAGTAACTTGTGTACCCCTGTTCTCGTTCTATTCTCTGGTATATCATAGGTTATTACTCTCACTAAATCTACCTCCTTTTTAAATTTATCTGATTTTGGCTTATTTAATTCTGATTGGCTCATATTCACCTTCACCATTAAATGCCCTTATTAATGAATAAACCTGTTTAACCATTGACCTACGATATGTTACGGTTTCAACTCTTGGTCCAAAATACTGAAATGTTGTATTCATTCTTTTTTCGTACTGTTCAAGAAAAATTTTACGTGCTTCATCCGCAATTAAAACCGCATCATCTTCATCGCTTTTATAAAAATCAGCAGGGGATAGCAATCTCTTGTTGGCCACCATTAAAACAATAGAGTCCACAATTATTGGCCTGTATTCCTCTATTAAATCCAATGCTATAGATGGCCTTCCATATTTATTTTCATGGAGCAAGCCCAAATAAGGATCGAGCCCAGCTTGAGCAACCGCTGAAAACATATCCCAAAGCAATAAAGTGTAACCAAAAGAAAGCAAAGAGTTGATTGGGTCTCGAGGCGGTCTACGATTTCTTCCGTTAAAATAAAAATCTCCTAATAGCATTTCTCCAAACAATGAAAAATATATTTTTGACGCTGAACCTTCTATCCCCCGAATGGTTGCAAGTCTTTTTGCTTTTTCTAAAGAATCTGCCAATTCCTTAAGTTTATTTATTCCATCTCGAAACTGACTTGATGCATCACTGTGTCGCTGAAGAACTACCCGCATATTCATAATTTTTGCTTCAATGAAAATCTTTGCAAATTTAAGACATTCCTGTTCGTCTGCTGAATTTCTATACTGCAAATTTCGCACATCTGAATTTTTACTTATAGGCGCTTCAAGTCTTCCGAAGTACTTACCTCTATGGCTTAGAAATACCATATCAATACCTTCAGACAAACAATGTCTAATCACAGGCGTTGTGATTTCAACATTTCCAAAAATAACAATTTTGTCCAGTTTAAGTGAAGGAAACTGATGAAATTTTTCACCATCTTTATAAACAACTATTGAATTTGCTTCTTTTTCAAGCTTAGCGCCTGAAGTAGTTACATAAAGAACTGCCATAACATCACTCTGTTATTGGAAATACTATGTCTTTCCACTCTAAACTCATAGCCGTTAATGCCTCTTTGAGAAAGATTTCCACTACTTTGTTAAAATGACGAAAATCTAACGCAGTCACAGGTTTAAACCCATGAGCAAGGATTGATTCATTCCTGATTTTCATATTTTCATTTATCGAATCTTTATATTTTTGATATATAAGAGAAACATTATCTTTAAAAACCCTGAGCAATTCATAGCCATCACTCCTGCTAATTTGAATGATTCCCTTATTGTTTAGCTTTGGCAGATTAAAACTAGTTGGTATTTTGTTAATATCAACGCATGAAGTATCAATATTGTATTTACTTCTCAATCTTTGCTGCGCTAAAAACTCAACCGCTCTATAAAGCCTTCCGCATGCGTCGTCAAATCGACCGCTCGACGAACATCTCTTTGAATTTGCAACCAAATCAAATATTAGTTCATACCCGTGAGAACCTTTGGCAATATTAGGCTTTACTATTTTCAATAAAACACCCAGTAGTTCTGGATAATCATGATGAAAAATTTTTAAAATACTATGAGCCTTTTCATGCTCAAATATATCCCACAAATAAAGCCCTTTGGAAAGCTTTTTTAATTTGTCAGCTTTTATTTGTAATGAGTCAATTGTCGCTAAATTTGTAATTTTTGTAAATATTTTTTCTGCCGCAGCGTAATGCCCTTTATTAAATAACTCCACAGCTAATGAATAATCTATCCATAAAAAATTAAACTCTAGTGGCTGTTCTGTCCCATCTACAACCTGATTTAAATTTTCACGCCGCCCGCCCATAAATCGAATACGAACTCCTGATGTGCTGGCTGCGCTTGCCAGTCCTAAACTCATGCTTTTTGTTCCCCCAGTATAATCTGCCAATAAGACATATCCTATCAATAGATATTTTCTGATTATTTCGTTAGATTTTTCAAAAACATCATTTGGATTATCAGCGTTGACTATCTCAATATAATAATTATCATAACTTGAAGCTGTTTTATTTAAAATTTTATTAACTTCTTTTTTAGAGGATTGTGAACATATAAAAACAATTTCATTTGGCTCAAATTCGTTAATCGATGAAATGATTGGTTCAGGCGATCCCCCAACAGTTATTATTAAAACTTTTTTATTCCCGTTCAATTACTTTCGCCACCCCCATCCCCATTGTTGTTTTTTGACCAATGCCCGAAAAAATTGCTAAATTAGCAAGACGATTTAAGTGACTTGCGAGTTCTGCGCTTTTTGATTTAACTTCATAAGCGCAAATTCCCCTAAAGCCGATTAACGGTTGTGTTTTTAAGGGATAAATAGCGCTTTTTATATTTACATAGCTTATAACCACTTCTTCAAGCAAGGCTTGCCTGATATTCGGCAGTTTAGTTTCACAAAGTTCGTTCCAGCGATTTTGCAGTGAGCCAAAAACTAGTTCTGCATCGGGAATTATACGATTGTATTGTTTGCGGCGAAAAGTGGTCGGTGTAAAAAATTTTAATGCTATTTCTTTTTCGGTGTTGTTTTGATTTATCAGCTCGCTCCATGACGATAGTGCAGTCAAATGATTTCCTTCCATATCAATGCTTTTAATTTGAAAATCTAAGCCACCAATTTTTAGGCTTTTATTTTCCGCCGCCATCGGAAATAACGAATCTCCTACCGCATCAAAATTTTGCTTTCCGAATAGCCCAATTTTGAACCAATATTGCTGGTCTTTTACAACTGTTTGTCCATTGTTTGTATGCGCACACCTGCCGCAAAGTGGAGAAACCGAAAACCCTTTGAGCTCTTTACCGTCATGCCATTCTCTACTTAAATCTTTATCTTTGTCTCGTGCAAGTCTTAGAATTAAACCATGGATCACTGTACAATTTTTTTTGACAAGCCTACGCGTAATAGGTGCTTTTTCTTTTCCTAAAACTACGCCAATCGTCATACCAGTTTTTCCGGTTCCCCAGCCAAGCCGCACAGGAAACCAGCCATCATCTTTTGTATCGCTAATTGCATCCTTAAGCTGACCAGCCCAACTCCAATCAATGGTCGGTTTATTTTGATAATTATTGCCATAAAATTTTGTTTCTTCTAAGTAAACTCGTCCGTAAAAATAGCGACACGAATTAACTACTTCTTCTCTTGTCAATGCTCTTATGAATGATCTGACTTCACCGTGGTTTGCGCCACTTGAATCGAGTGTTATTGGGATTGCAATCGGATTATTCCCCTCTGGTAATGTCGCTTCCCTGAGCTCGCTCACGTGGTCAGACCACTTACCTTGTATTAACTCTTTCCTCTGAACATCGATAATGTAATTTTGAGCAAAACTGCTATCTCCAACTTTTAAACTTCTGAAAGGATCATTAAAAGGGCTGCTTTTATCGAAAGCATTATCTTCAACCTTTTTTATAAATATTTCTTCTTCTTTTTTCTTAATTTTATCAAACTGCTTCTTTGGTAATTTATTCTGAAGCTCATGCAATTTCTTTTTTAATATTGATAGATTTAATTTAAATTCATCAAACAAACGCTCGTCAAATGAAATTCTTGCCATTAAACTAGCTGTACGTAGTGCTCCTTTTAATGATGAGCCAGGGATGTAAGGTTTGCCAAACGATCGGATAAATAATTTGACAGCTAACGCATTTTGTGGATCTTTTATTTTGCTTCTAATTTTATCAGCAGCGGGTTTACTTGCATTCAATTTAAACTTGAGACAATTTTCTTTGCTCACTATCGACTCAGCCTTATTCTCCAAAAATTGCCTTAATTGCATTATATTGCCGCTTTCGATCAACGATAAAATTTTTGCTCTATCAAAAATAGGAACTGTGTTTATATATTCCAGCCAATTGATCGCATAAAGGTAATCATTACCGTCACCATCCCGATGAATTACATATTCGTAGGCCTCTAGTTCTTCTCCGCTGCCAATTATTATGGGGGTTAACGGTTTTAATTCGAGTTTATATGTTTTAAGTTTTTCACTCACTGACTCTCACCTCTACTGGAAAAGCAAAAGCGTGTTGAACTACATCAGGAATCGTCGGATGAATATTTTCTATGAGTTGACCATAGCTATTCTTATGATTTTTAGTTTTAAAAACTGAGCCTGGGGCAAACATTAATATTGGTTTTTTATAAGGCATGGTGTTTTTGCCGTTAAATCCGTGAATCGCGAATTCGCCGCCGACTTTTGGATATTTTGTAAAAACTTCATACCATCCATCCATTGATTCTTCCACACTAGGTACATAGTTGGATAAAGTTATAAACGCGTTCGGATCTTTTGCCCTTGGAAATTCATTAAGTTCTTCGTTCTTAAGCTCATCAAGTAAATCAAAAATCAATTTGTTTTCCGATAAATCATTTATATGCTTTTCAAGTAATTCCCTTTTTACCAGTGGCCTTTTAGCTGCTTTTTTTATTGCTTGGAACGCCTCAAGCCGCTTACCATCAAATTTATCAGAAATGATAGATTCTCTTTCTTCAAGCAATAGAGGCTTGAGTTTTGGTTTTGGTAAATATTCAACAGGAAACACTGAAGAAACAAGGAACTTGCCTCCGCTCCTTATGTTATCTAGCAGTTCGATTAATTTTTCCTCTCCATACCTGTACCTACAAGCCCAGCAGACATGCCCAAAAATGGTATCAGACTGAAGCGGTGTTACGAAACTGCTTTTCGGTTTTATGGTTATTTCATAAGTTTTCATCTAAGTTCCGTATTGTTCCCAATCAATATTAAATACCACTTTCCCATAACCTCTACTTCCCGATCCACCAAGAGCATCTTTTTCAATCAAATCGATACCTTTTTTTAGAAGTGAAATAATCCGATTTTTATCATCGTCATCAAAAAGTCTAATACTAATTTTGAGATCAAACCTCACACCTGCCGGAACACGCTCAATTTTTCTTAAGCCACTAGATTGAGCATTCCAGCGATTAACAGAAACCTCAGTCTTAATTTCAGAATCCCATCCCTCATTAATCTTAAAATTCTTTAACTGATTTTTACTCTCTTCGTTAAGTAAACAATCTCTAAATATAAGTCTTCCTGGTCCAATGTCAGATTTATCGTCAGCAGATGCTCCGAAGAGCATACAAATTGGACATTTATCCTTGATGCAATCATAATTTATTTTGCAATTATCTTTACATTTGTCTGAATGATGATGATGCTTATGTGGAGCACCTGTATTTTTTTCTACCTTACCTTCTTGGAGCTCCATCAATGACCGCATTTTTCCCTTAATAGATGAACCTGGAATATATGGCTGTTTATTTATAGGATTACGAATAATAGGACTATCGATGCCACCAATCTCAATAATTCCTTCACCACCGCCAATTCGGAGGCCTGATAAAGTTTCTATAACTCCGTCAATTTCAATTATTTGTTTTAAAATCATTGTTAATTTCCTCCTTATTCCTTTGCTTTTTCATAATGATAAGCAACCAAAGCTTCAAAAAATTTAACAAATGCTTTGAATTCTTCTTTGTCGCTACCCTTAAGCCTGTCCACACTTACATCAATTAATTTAACGAATTCTAGCGGAACTCTCGTCTGATCTTTTCTTCCACTAGCATAATGGGCTTTTGCTTTAAACATTTGGACTAACGGCATAATTGCTTCTAAACTGCCATTTAATCGACCTTCGATGGATTTAAGCTCTTGATAAAATCGTCTCATTTGGCTTCTTGTAAGACCCTTATTTGCTAATGTTGGGCCTAATTTGGTTGCGTACTCATCCAGCAAATCTCCCAGTTTTGACTTAAACGGATTCTTTTTTAAAAAAATATCTAATCCGAATAGGTCTACATTATTCTTAAAGTGGTTACTCATGACTCATTTCCTCCTCTGTTTTTAAGTAGCGCGTAGCTTACAGGAATATTGATTTTTTCCATAAAATTCTCCTTTTCGCTCTTTGTTAAGCTAACTAAAAATTCCCTTGCTTTTTCTAATTGCGGATTATTCTCTATTTTTTCTTTGCTTAAGTTTCGAGCGATTTGATAGCTCAATAACGCTTTGTACATTGGATTGTGATCTTTTTTCATACGATTAAAGGTCAATAAACTATAAACAAAACCAGTTGATAAACCATCCGCACCTTCTAACGCCCCATCAAGTAAGCTTGCAGTCTTTTCAATTTCTTCAAATTCATGCCACTTAATTGTCGTATTAAAAACAGTAAGGCTATCCCTTTCCCTTTTGCACTTATTACTTGAATTGCAGGATGGACATTGTTGAACATGCTTATCATAGATTTTTTGATCCATACCATCCTTGCTTAATTCAAGCAGTTCATCGGCTCTTTTAGCGCCATCCCAAACTGGATGCTTATTATGCGTAATAGCAATACCGGCTGATATGGAAATATTTGGGTTATTGCAAGTAAACTTAGCAAACTTGTCCCTGATAAATTTAGACAAGCCAAATATCGAATCCCAGGGACCTACAAAAAGAAGATCGTCTCCACCGGAATAAACGATATATGTCTTGTCGATATCTTCCTGCAAACTTTCCTTAAGATTATTTTTAATTGCTATTGGCAAATAGCCGGAAAAGAAAGCATCTAACTGAAAGCTAAGAGTTGAAATTCTGGAAATTGTCAACGCCCTTTCTTTTTTTAGACCCTCAGAGAAAATTAATCCTAGTCTATCAACGTCTGCTTTTAGAATCCCAAGATGTTTAGAACCTTCTGCCCGTGAAGCTATTTCTTCGAATGTAGCAACAGCGCCGTCAATGTTTCCAATTTCCAGCAACTTATCGTTTTCTTTTTTTGCTCTTGGAACATAATTCGCAATATATTTAATTAGACACCCATCAAAATCTTTTGAATCGAGCGAATATGTGATAAAGGTACCCTTCGGTTTTTTTTGCCATTTATTCAAACTAACAAAAACATTGTCATAGAAGACCAACGAGTGCTCGTCTTTAATATAATTTTCAGAAAAACCGATTGACAAGCATTGCAATCGTGGAAGAAATTCACCAATTTCTCCGTCTTTTTTGCTCTTATCACAGATATTACGCTCCTCTTGCTCTTCTGTGTCTTCTACCTCGTTTTTTGCAATAAGATTTTTCCCACAAGAAGAACAGCTTACAACATCATCATTTTCACCAAAGCTCTTAAATTCATCGAAAACATGGTTTTCATTTAAAACTTCGCTAAATTTATTTAACTTCTTTTCTTCAAATTTTGCATTCAACTCTGAAATGACCTTACAGAAATTTTCTATCTTAAAACCGTCAGGCGTAAAACCTTGTGTTGTAATATTAATCGATAGCTCACCTTTATACTCCTGAAGCAGCCAGCTTTCTATTTTAAAAGTAACTTCCTTTAGTTTTTCTTTAGTTTCTGGTGTGTTCGGCATTAATAAAACAAACCTTCCACCCGTCGAGATGATTATTGAAGAGATAGGTAAGTCGAATTCTTTGCAAAGCAATATACTTGTAGCTTCCATCAGCATAGCAATTCTAAAAGAACGCGCCCGCAATTTTTTAGCGACTTTACCGGCATCAATAGTTGCAATACCATATAGATATTTCTGAATACCCGATAGGTCGCCCCCAATTAAAAGAAATTTTTCTTCGCTTTGGCTATTTATTTCTTTTTCGCTTAGACTTTCTTCGTGATATTTATAAAGAGCAGCAGCAATAGCTGAAGTTGTTTTTAGGTGATCGAACAAAGAAACATCTCTATGTTCTTCTCTTATATCTGAAGGAATTGCCCAGCAAAAGCGTTGAATCAAAGCAAGAAGTGAATTGTATAAGTCGTTAAAATTATCAGCCTTTAATCTGCTAACCTGCATTCCGAAATTTTCTACTAATTTATCGAAATTTGGCTGATATGTAGAAATTTGTTTTTCCGGAAATATGTTCGACGGATCGGATAATTCAGATGGCTTTATGATATAACCAATATCGGTTTCACCTAAGCCAATATCAATTCTTTCAAAAACTGAATTCATCAGAGAAGTTGCATACTTTTGCCCTTTATACTCAATTTCCCCTCGTTCGCTTGATGAATAATTATCTGCTTTACTAACAAGATATGCTAACGCTCTTATCTCGCTGTCTTTTGTTTCCTGAACAAGACATTCTTTTGGCATTAAAGTATATTCATGGTGACGTTGAACCAAAGTTTTTACCACATCAAAATCAAGACCAAGTTCAACAATTTGCTCCTTCAGTCTTTCAACAAAAAATGCGGAAATAATTGGGTGATTACTCGGTAAATCGCTCTCTTCTTTTAGCTCGCCACTTAAGCCTTTAACTGTTTTGGAGCGGCCATAAAACTTACCAATATCATGCAAAAGTCCTGCCAAGATTACTTCTTTATATTTATTAATTTCAATCACCCCATCTTTTCTACAACCATCCTAACTCTTATGGAAATTTTAAGTATTTAAAAATGACCAAAAAAAGATTTTGAAAGAGACTCCTTACCTTCTACTCTTAAAGGTAAGGAGCATGAATGTGGAAAAATGAAATTTCTTCTAATCAAATTATGCTATAATAATTTCTATCTTTTTTTTATAGCACAACCAAAAAGGACCTTCAATGATTGAATACGATAAACATCTTGAAATCCAACTTAAAAATGTTATCTCTTTCATCAAAGAAGCGCTTGATGAAACACCCGTCTACATAGAAATCGAAAGCGAAGACGACGAAGGCGAACCGCTTAAGATAGATAAAAACATCACCGAAGAATCATTTAAAAGTTTTACCGAAACTAAAACAAGTCAGAAATTCGCGGCAATTGATGGCGGCTCAGGCAAGATTCTTAACGGACGTTCATTCTGCGTAGACATTTACCGCTATGGTTACAATATATTCCAAAATGATAAATTAATTGAAGAAGAAACAAAACCTCCGGTTATTCAAGCCGTATCTCTTTCGAACGCTGAAGAAATATTTAAAAATGTTTACTTTGATTTATTAAATGAAACACCAACTGAATTTCCAACGTTTGACCGGACAACAGACAGGATACGCGCCTTGAAGGAATGGGGATTAGCTGAATCTTTAATTGAAAAACTTGATTCGGGAGACATAATTCTTGTTGATGGCTCTCTTAAATCAAGTGTCACAATTCCTTACGGTTTAATTAAAAGAGTCTGCAAAAAAGCCGGTGAAGCGGGTGTTCATCTTGTCGGAGTTACCAAAACAAGCACTCTGTACTGGGGAAAGCGTGCGCCTTTAATCCCAATGGTTTCAAAAATGGGAAACAAAAAACATCCTAACCAAAACTGGTTCTGCCGTTTATCTGAAACCCAAACCAGTTTTGAGGATTCAAGATGGTTTGGAGACATCTACGTGGCAAAACTTTCGCCTGAATCTGACTTTGCTTTTCGGGTTGATGTAAACCGGCTCGATTCTGCTTTACCTGAAAAAATTTTTTCAAGTTTGTCATCGATAAGTCAGGATCCTGTTTATATGGGTTATCCTTATCCTCTCGCTTCTATCCACAATAAAGTTAGAATTAAACCGGGCGAGATGGAAGATTTTCGCTATCATTTGGAGGGATTCGCGTTAACCGAGGGAATAAACCAACAAGATTGGGAAATGATTTTTGCTAATTTTCATAAGATCTTGGATGTGAATGAATGAAGGGATGGTTGGGAGCGTAAAAATGTATAAAGGAAGAATCACCGGCAAAAATGTAATGGAGATAGAATTTAGAACATTCTATACCGAAGACTTGTTCTTGGGAGACATCCTGGTTGCTCAGGATGATGAACGCAATCTCCGTTTTCTTCTCCGCGTAGTGGATATAAAATTCGGCGTAAATCAATCGTTTGAATTGCACGACAAAGAAAGACGCCTTTATAAAATTGGCCAGTGCGCGCCTCTTGGATATATCAAAAACGGAAATTTCCGGAAACCAAAAACAATTCCTTCTCATTTCTCCTGCATTAGTTCTCCAACTTTAGCTGATTTTGAATTTCTAAAAAGCTATACGGGAGACATCGCAATTGGAAATTTAAGAAGCGGCGAAGATGTTCTTGATTTTTCGGTCGGTGTCCATGGAGATTTATTCCCTTATCATATAGGAATTTTTGCTACCACCGGAATGGGCAAAAGCAATTTAATGAAGATACTTGCCGGTGTTGTAATGAGTTCAGGAAAATATGGAATTTTAATTTTTGATCCTCACGGAGAATATTACGATGGCGGAGGCAAAAAAAACAGCAAGGGATTAAAAGACATCCCTCTCTCGGAATCAAGACTCCGCATTTATAGCTCAAGAAAACTAAGCGGACCGCACAATACTTTAAAATTAAGCGCGCAGGAAATTACGCTGGCGGACCTGCGTCAGATTTATAGTTTTTCCGAAGCCCAGCACGAAGCAGCCGCGGCGGCAGAATATAAATACGGAAAAAACTGGCTTTTGGAGTTGGGGGACAAGGAGCCTGAAGAAATAAAAAATGAACTGGGAGGAAATTTTTACGAAGCAACTTTGAATGTTCTAAAAAGAAGAGCGGAAACTATTCTTCGATTTTCTTCCATCCACACAGACCCGTCTGTCTCAATTACCCGTTCGGTAGTTAATGATTTATGGAACGGAAAATCAGTTTTAATTGACACCTCAAACATGTATGAACAGGAAGAACTATTAATCAGCGCGGTCATTACCCGTTCTATTTTTAAAACAAATAAAGAAACCTATCAGGATCCGGCTAAATTTAATAAAATCCCTTCAATTTTAATTGTGATAGAAGAAGCGCAAAGAGTTTTAGGAAAAAATCCGGTTGGAGAATTAAGTGTCTTTGCCCAAATTGCCCGCGAGGGAAGAAAGTTCAAAACCGGGCTTTGCGCGATTACCCAGCAGCCAAAATTAATCGATGAAGAACTGCTCTCTCAATTTAACACTCTTTTTATTTTAGGTCTTGCAGATGAAAAAGATCGCTCCATATTAAGGGGTTCCGCAAAACAGGATATATCGCAATTGGGAAACGAAATCCAAACATTAATGGCAGGCGAAGCATTAATTACTTCACCGGAAACTCCATTCGCTATTCCTGCTAAAATACATCTTTTCGAAGAATGGCTAAAAAAACAAAATGTAAACAAAAAATCAAAAACCGCAATCGATGAAGATTTTTATTAACAGGAGGACACTTTGCGTCTCATTCACATTTCTGATACTCACTCTGGTTTCTCCGCCTATCGAACGATTGATCCAAATCGTGGAATAAACCAGCGTGAAGTCGATAACAACAATGCTTTTATTTCCGCGATAGATAAAATTATAGAATTAAAACCTGATTTGGTTTTGCATGCCGGAGATCTTTTTGACTGCGTAAGACCAAGCAATCGAACACTTCATTTTGTGATTAAACAATTATTAAGATTAAGCGGGCAAAACATTCCAATTATAATCATTTCAGGAAATCACTCCACTCCCAAGCTCCGTGATACGGGAAGTGTGTTTCGCCTGTTTGATTTTTTCGACAACATTTATCCTGTTTACAAAGGGAAATATGAAAAAATAAATATATTAGACGCGGCAATTCACGCGATTCCCCAGTCTTCAGGCAAAGAAGAATTTGATAATAACCTTTCAGAAATAAAGATAAACCCGGAAGCAAAATATAATATATTGATGCTTCACGGAGCAGTAAGCGGAATAAAAGAGTTTTCAATGGGTGAATTCAATGAGCAGGAAATACCTTCCGGCTATCTTTTCTCCGAATTTAACTATATTGCTCTCGGACATTACCATAAATTCACCAAGGTTTCAGAAAACGCCTGGTACTCCGGCTCAACAGAACGTTTTTCTTTTAACGAGATAAATCAGGATAAAGGATTTATTGAATTTGATTTGGATGAAAACAAGCTTACATTCCACAAGCTTAACATCAGACCAATGATTGATTTGCCGGAGATTGACGCCCAAAGAACAGACTCGGAAAAACTCGACGGAGAAATAGAAAAAAGACTGACCGAAGCCAGTCCCAAGGGAAAAATATTAAGACTTCAGATAAACAATATTAGCTCATCAGCAAAAAACGCGATTAACTATAATCAAATCCGCCAGCTAATCGCTGATGCTATCCACTTTGAATTAAAATTTAATTATTCAAAATCATCCGATTACGAAATACAGGCGGAAAGTCCAACTATTGGAAATCTTTTGACTGAATTTAATAACTATGTCTCTAATTTGGTGGTTGAAGCAAGTGATAAAGAAAAAATTTTATCTCTTGGGATTGATTTTTTAAAAAGAGCAGGCGAAGAAATTTGAGACTAAACAATCTTTCTTTAAGCAACTACAGAAAATATGACTACGAAGAAATCACTTTCCCGGACGGATTAATCGGGATAATCGGTTCAAACGGCGCGGGAAAATCTACCTTAATGGAATCAATTGCGTGGGTTCTCTACGGTCACCCGGCGGCAAGAACCCAGAAAGAACAAATAAAGCGCCAAAATTCTTCGGGGCAGGACGTTTGTCAGGCAGTTCTTTTATTTGAATTAAAGGGAACAAGTTATCAGATTACCCGCCAGATGAAAGGCAAAGATTTTACTTCAAACGCTTCGGTTTTTGCCGGAAAAACAAAAATGGCTGAAGGCGCGAAGGCCTCTCTTGAATTTATAACCGAATTGCTTGGTATGGATAGGGAAGCATTTTTTGCCAGCTTTTTTGCCGAGCAAAAAGAATTGAACACCCTTTCTGATTTAACCCCTGCTGAGCGCAAAAATTTAATTATCAGAATGCTTGGAATCGACAATATAGACAAAGCAATTGTTCTCACAAGACAAAACATTAGAAATATCTCCGCCCAAACCGAGCTTTTAAGGAACTCGATTAAAGATACCAATCAACTGGAGATCGAACTAAAACAAAGCCGGGACAAAGAAAAAGAATTTAAAAGTAATCTAAAAATCAAAATTAAGGAAAAGGATTCTTTAAAAACACAGATTCAAAGCCTCAAAAATACTTATGGGGAAGAAGAAGAAAAATCTAAAATCTATCATGGGTTAATCAAAGATTATGAGCTAATCAAAAGAGACCTCTTGAACACTGAAAATAATTTAAATAAAAAGCTGGAAGAACAAAACCGCAACAAAATCTTTAAAGAAAAAATAAAAGCGCTTGAACCTTTTCTTGAAAAGTATGAGCAGACAAAAACCGAACTTGGAAAACAAGAAGAACTTAAAAATAAACAGAAAATTATCGAGGGATCAAATAACCAGTTGGCAGAGCAGACAAAAGCAAAAGAGCTAAATGAGAAAAAACTAAATGAACTAAAAGAAGCGCTTGCAAAATTAAAAGAGATTGAGGAATCAAAAAAATCATTAGAAAGTAATTTCGAAAAATTAACCGAGAAACGAGAGAATTTGCTGACAAAGTATGAACGGTTAAAGTCTTCCATTGAAAACCTTAAAGAAAAACAGGATAAACTTAAAAGCCAGCACAAGGAAATCGAAAACCTGGGACAAGAGAGCAAGTGTCCAACCTGCTATCGAGTTCTTGGGGAAGATAGTCGTAAAATAAAAGCTCATTTTGAAGAAGAAATTAAATCAATCAGCCTGCAAATTAAAGAGAATTTAAAAGATAAAGAAAACGTTGAAACAATTGGCAAAAAAGTTGGTCAGGAAATTCCTGTCTTAAAAGAAAAACTGAAAAACAACCGGAAAGAAGAGCAATCTATTAAGATTAAGCAAAAAGAATTTGAACTTATTGTTTCGCGAAACGAGGAAATCAATAAAGAAATATCCCAAATCAAGACGACTCTGGAAAAAGAAAAAACTGGTCCCTATAACCCTGATGGGCATCAGAAAATTAAAAAAGAGTTTGAAGATATTTCATTAAAAAGAGACCGGTTTTTAAAAATAAACGCCGCCCTTGAAAACTCGTCCTTAACGGAAAAAGAAATCGAAGAATTGAAAAAAAGCGTTGAAGTTTTCAAACAAACCTTAAAGGACTCCGAAAAAAAAGAAACTGACCTTAATTTCAAAGAAGAAAATTTTAATAAAATCAAATCCGAATATGAAATAAAACAAAAAGAGCTTCACAAAATTGAGCTTGAAACAAATGAGCTTAAACATCAATCTGAAATTTCAAATATTTTAAGCCAAAACTTAAAAAAAGAAATAGAAGAAAATAAAGAAAAACAAAAACAGGTAAAGTCACTAACCTTGGAACAACAGCAAATTGACAAGCTTCAGAATATTTTTGATGGATTCAAGAAACACCTGATTGGCAGAATTCGTCCCGCTCTTTCAGACAAAATAAGCCAGCTCTTTTCTCAGCTCACTGACAGCAAATATTCCCAAATGGAACTTGATGAAAATTATGAAATATTCATTTTTGACGAGGGAGAAAAATTTCCGATTGACAGATTTTCGGGCGGCGAAAAAGACTTGGCTAATCTTTGTCTTCGTTTGGCTATTTCTCAATTAATCACCGAAAGCGCTTCGAGCGACTTTGGTTTTATCGTGCTGGATGAAATTTTCGGCAGTCAGGATGCCGTAAGAAAAAATAACATTATGAAAGCGCTTTCAAAATTAAGCAATCAGTTCAGACAAATTTTTCTCATTACACATATTGACGACATTAAAGATTCAATGGAATACGCGATTAATGTTTATGAAGATGAAAATGGAATAAGTCACGCGATGTTAGAGTAAAAGTTTAATTTTCTTTCCCCTCCCTTGACGGGAGGGGATTAAGGGGAGGGAGTTTGCCGATGCTATCAAAAAAATCTAAAGATATTCCTCCGTTTATTGTGATGGAAATTCTGGAAAAAGCTCAAAAAATGGAGCAGGAAGGAATCAATATAATTCATCTTGAAATTGGAGAACCTGATTTTGAAACACCTGAATGCATAAAAGATACTGCCTGTCAGGCAATCAAAGAAGGCAAAACCCAATACACTCATAGTCTTGGCTTGATTGAATTAAGAGAAGTAATCTCAAATCATTATGACAAAAAATATAATGTTGCTGTTGATCCCGGACAGATAATTATCACTTCAGGAACATCTCCGGCAATGTTTTTAATTTTTGGGGCATTGCTTGATCCGAAAGACGAAGTAATTCTCTCTAACCCTTCTTATGCCTGCTATCCCAACATTATAAAATTTGCAGACGGCGTTCCTGTTTATGTAAATGTTTACGAAGAAGACGGCTTCCAGTATCGTCCTGAAAAAATAAAAGAAAAATTATCCAAAAAAACAAAGGCACTCTTTATCAACTCACCTTCAAATCCAACCGGCAACCTGCTTGAAGAAAATATAATGAAAGAAATTGCTCAAAATAATTGTTTTATTATCTCTGATGAAATTTATCATGGACTGGTTTATGAGGGGAAAGAACATTCAATTTTGGAATACACTGACAAAGCTTTTGTTTTAAACGGTTTCTCAAAACTTTACGCTATGACAGGCTGGCGTCTGGGGTATGTAATTGCTCCCAAAGAATTCATCAGGCCAATGCAGAAAATCCAACAGAATTTTTTCATTTCAGCCAACAATTTTGTCCAAAGAGGAGGTATTGCGGCATTAACAAAAGCTGAGCCAGACATTAAAAAAATGATTGCTACATATAATGAGCGAAGAAAATTTATCATACCACGTTTAAAAGAATTAGGGTTCGGAATAACCGTTGAACCAACTGGCGCTTTTTATGTTCTGGTTAACGCAAAACATTTTAGCAGTAATTCTTACAAATTTGCCATTGAACTTTTGGAAAAAGCAAAAGTGGCGGTTACGCCGGGAATAGATTTCGGACAGAACGCGGAAGGATACATCCGTTTTTCATACGCTAATTCGCTTGAAAATATTAAAGAAGGATGTAACAGGCTTGAGGAATATTTGAAATATAGTACATTTAACCTATAAAAACCGTGACCTTTGCACTATATCTTTTAGGCATAATTTCGATGATAATAGGAATAGCGGCAGCCATGGGAGGAGAAAAGAAATGACATCTATACGCACCCTGATTGTTGATAACAATAAAGTCTTTCGGGCTAATCTGAAGAAATTCCTGAGCACAGAGCCTGCCATCCAAATAATCGGTGAGTCCCAAAGTGGTGACGAAGCTATTGACCAAGTAAATGCTCTTTCGCCCGACTTGGTCTTAATGGACCTAAAAATGGGAGAAACAGATGGCATTAAGGCGACTAGAATAATTAAGAGCCAGAACCCGGGGGTTCTTGTTATTATTCTCACTATCTATGATGAAGATCTTTATCGTTCTCAAGCAGCCGAGGCAAAAGCGGCAGCCTATATCCTTAAGGAAGAGATACCCGATAAGTTACTCCAGATTATTAGAGACAATCTGCCTGGAGCAAAGGTGCGTGGGTAAATCCCCTCAGTTTTGGGGGTCATAAGAAACGTTTGCAGTTTTCATATTCCGGTGATAAAATAGTTGGCGTTAGATGCTGCTAGGTAAACAGGCGGTGAAACTTATGTCAAACTCTCAGGAAAGAAAGTGGCTGTCTCCTCCTTGGATAGGAGCGGTGATAGGTTTTCCAATAACCGTTGCTTTGGTATCTTACGGATATCGCTACGCAGCGGCGACCGATCCCCGAGTTACCAGTTTTTTTGTTTACTGGCTGCAAAAACCCTACCGGCTGACCATAACATTACCAGCATCGCTTTTCCCAATCATTCTCGGTTACTTACTAGGTAGAGAAAAACAGGAGAAACAGCAACTCAGAGCCACGGCTGAGGAAAACAGATATCTTTACCAGCAAACCCTTGAAAAACAAAAAGCTCTGGACCAGTTAATGTACAGAATCAGCCAGGCGCACGAGGAAGAAAGAAAAAGAATTTCAAGAGAACTTCACGACGGCATTGCGCAAAACATTTCTGGAATGATTCTCAACTTAAGCTATGTAAAAACCTTTTTAAGGAGCAAGCTGCCCAGACTCAACTGGAGGAAACAGAAGGCCTACTCAAAGAAACTGTCGTTGACTTAAGAAGAATAATAAGCGATTTAAAGCCAACTACTTTGGAGAGCTTAGGGCTGACACCTACGCTTAAAAAGTATACGGAACACTTTGAAAAAGAAAATAATATCAAAACACTTCTTAAGATCGATCTTGCAGAGAGACTACCTGCCGCTTTAGAGATTGCTATTTTTAGGATTGTTCAAGAAGCGCTGAATAACACAAAAAAACACTCTCAAGCCAGCCATGCGATGGTTGGCATTGGCATAAATGACGGGGCTATCAATGTTAAGATTGAGGATAACGGGAAAGGTTTTGATCTTAGAGGGGACTCACAAGGCCAAAAAGGTTATGGGCTTATTAGTATGAAAGAAAGAACCGAGTCTCTGGGAGGAGAAGTTGATACCATTACTCAGCCTGGAGCGGGAACTAAGATAACAGCTACAATTCCTCTTAATGTACCTATGGAGATTGAGCAATGGATGAGATAAC
Source organism: Actinomycetota bacterium (assembly GCA_016208465.1). Classification (GTDB taxonomy): domain Bacteria; phylum Actinomycetota; class Aquicultoria; order JACQXZ01; family JACQXZ01; genus JACQXZ01. Next base: position 1,525 of record JACQXZ010000065.1, on the reverse strand, counting down.
TGTTGTTATTGCTGATGATCACACTATTGTGCGCCGAGGGCTAAGAAAAATTATGGAAGAAGCCCGGGTCAAAGTTATCGGTGAGGTCTCATGCGGGACGGATGTAGTGAAAATGGCCAGCGAGCTGCAGCCGGACGTTATCCTGATGGATATAGAAATGCCGGAGATGGATGGAATTGAAGCAACAAGAAAAATAAAGCAAGAAAATCCCAGCGGAAGAATAGTTGTCCTGACGATGCATGAAGAAAAAGAGTACTTGTTTAAAGCTATAAAGGCCGGCGCTCTTGGCTATGTTTTGAAAGATAGAGCTCCTGAAGAGCTGGTTGAAACTGTCAAGGCGGCGTCCAAAGGTATGTCGCTGCTTCAACCAAGCATGGCTTCAGAGATACTGAAGGAGTTTGCGGAGATTGAAGCCAGAAAAGATGAGCAATTCAGATTGTATAGCACCCTAACAATCCGGGAGAAAGAAATCCTAAGTCATTTAACTCAGGGATTGAGCAATAAAGAGATTGCTAAGAGTCTTTTTATTAGCGACAAGACAGTCAGAAACCACCTGAAAAATATTTTTGATAAACTCCACATAAACGATAGAACAACCGCCGCAGTAATTGCAATCCGCCAGGGATTAGCTTAGAAGCGTAAACAAAAACCACTTCTGCGTACTTTTACATCCCTAGTATTATCACCCCCTGGATTGTCTTAGTTTTGACTTCCTTCCAAGGTCCTTCAATTACCTGTAATTACCTCAAGAATTAGGTCAACTGACCTATTAAAAATGAGTTAACTATTCCATATATTTCAATAAAAAGCTCTGTTATCGTGGACTTAGATGATAAGCGAACCGGCAAGGAACGATTCGCGCAAGGATCCGGATAGCAGAAGAAAGGGGGTGTAAGTGGCTGTCTGTCCGGCGGTAAAGCTTATAAATCGGTAAGTAATCTAAGAGAGGAGTAAAAAGAAATGAAAACTATAAGTCAAGAAGAGAAAAGCCAGAAGCAAGTCCAGAGTAAATCTAACAAAGCAAGACCCAACAGGTTGGCGGTAAAGCTATGTATATGTATTCTGGTGCCTATGCTTTTGCTGCTTGCCGGCCCGACTGCTGCGGTGGCTCACCAGTTTGACTGGACGTGGGGCAGCTACGGTCAAGACAATGGACAGTTTCGCTACCCGGGAGGGATAGCTGTTGATGGGAACGGCTATGTCTACATCGCTGATACTCATAACCATCGCGTTCAGAAGTTTACATCGGACGGCGCGTACATCGCCACGTGGGGTGTAGAGGGCACAGATGCAGGCCGGTTTAGATATCCACAAGGAGTCGCTGTTGATCTTGCCGGTAATGTCTACGTTGCTGATAAGGTGAACAACCGTATTCAGAAACTTGAGATTAATCCTGACGGCACTACTGTCGATCGCATTATCCAGTGGGGTGGTCTGGGCATGCATGCTGGACAGTTCCACTCCCCAAGGGGAATCGCTGTCGATGGTGTAGGCAACGTCTATGTCGCCGACACCTGGAACGGCC
>JACQXZ010000064.1 GCA_016208465.1 Actinomycetota bacterium | reverse complement strand
GTTTGTTCGAGCTAACCAGACCAAATTGTTTAAGAGATCTGCAAGTTATGGTAAATGGTTTGGGCAAACATTTTTTGGGTTTAGACTGCATCTTAAAATTAATGATTTGGGAATGATTAAAAATTTTATTGTTGCTCCAGCTAATTATCATGAATAAGAATTACCCATTTTATATTTTGCAATTATAGGAATTTCATCAAAAAGGAAATTCCTATTAGTTAGGTTCCGATTATTTCACCTAAACCTTCGATAACTTGAATTAATTCCTCTGGAGACGCTAGGCCTATCTTTTTACCAATCCTTTCTACGGAAAGTGTTCTAATCTGGCTAATCTTGATCCATGAACGTTTTGGTAAGTTTTTTGATTTTAGCTCCAGAGTCAGCGGGAAGCCTGCTCTTTGAGGTTGACTTGTAATTGCCATTGCTATAACCGTACCTGAGCGTTCATTAAAAACATCCTGACTTAAAATTAAAACTGGCCTTAGACCTGCTTGCTCATGACCTCGCACAGGATTTAAATCAGCCCAACGAATTTCACTCCTCAATATTCGGGCCATTCACTCAACTCCTCAGACAAACCTTCTTCAGCCATTGCCTTTTCGAAAGCCGGGTCGAGCTTAGCACACTCTTTCGCTAAACGACTACGCTCCATCCGTTCCAGCTTTTCCTGTACAGCTTCCTGAATTGCCCTGCTGCGGTTTGTAAAAAGATGCTTCTTAATCAGTCGATCTAAACGTTCGATGATGTTTTGATCTAGGGTGATTGCAATTTTACTCTTATTCATGGCCCACCTCCTGGTATTACTATATATCATACCGTGAATTTGGTCAAGCGGGGATTTTCAACAGACCGCGAAGCGTTGAGCATAAGCATAAGGGGTCAGGTCTTGCTTTGCCATATTAATCCTTCCGTCTTTCCGCTCTTTTTACTGCCCTGCTTGCCGTTGAATAATGGATGTTTAAAAATGAGCTTATTTCGTTTAATTTATAACCATGTTTAAAAGCAGAATAAATCATTTGATCTTTTTTTACTTTATCTGATAATTCTTTGTGTTTAAAAATTTCATTAAGTGTTGGCATTGCTGATCGACGTTGGAGTATAGGAATTTCGCCGTCTTTTACCTTTTCTTTCAGTTTACTTTTATGCTCATCAATAAAATCATCATCGCCGAGAATAAACTGGTTTCTCAAAAGGATCCAGGGTGATTCTTTATTTATTCCATCATATACAAACTGAATATAACGCTGTTTTGCTTTTTTAATGTTTTTTCCAAACTGTGAAAGTATGTAAGATTTTTCTAAAAGGGATGGCTGTTTAACTATTCCTGCTGTTACTGAGTAGCTGCTCCACTCATAATCTTTTGGGTCAGATACTATCTTTGCTCTTACGGGATTTAGAACTATATATCTGCTTAGCTCCAATAGATATGCTTGTTTATCTATTAGTATTGCTTTGAATCTTCCCTGAAATATATGTCCGTAGCTTTTATGTCTTCTGTTAAATGATTGGGTATATACTCCATTTAGCTGTCTCATACCAAGGGATAGGTTTGCTTTTGGGGTTTCAATTAATAAATGATAATGATTATCCATTAAAGAGTATGCGTGACACATCCAACTATAGCGATCAATAACTGACTCAAGAATTTCCAGAAAATCTTTAAAGTCTTCTTTTTTTAAAAATATGTTATTACCAGCATTTCCTCTGGAAGTAATATGGTAAAATGCGTTTTCAAATTCTATTCTAAGTGGTCTAGCCATATGTTAATTTATAACATAAACAAATGTGGCAAAGCAAGACCTGACCCCCGATTCATAACGAACCGTCATTGCGAACAAAGTGAAGCAATCTCAAGAGATCGCCGCAGTCGCTCCGCTCCTTCGCGATGACGAAAAGGTTCGTTCCCTGACTTACCCAGCCGTAGGCGGGGTTGGTAACTCGCAATGACGAATATGCTTTTTCAACAGCCTGTAAAAGCCTGCCCTGCCTACACTGCCGGTTTATTATTGTCAAATAAAATCTTCCTATCCAAACAACCGTTTGCGTTTTAAAATATATTGTGCTAATTTATTTTATGAAAACTATTTAAGGGGGTCTCTTTATGAAAAAGAATGCTTCTGAAAAAAGAAATTTAAGTCCGAGACAAAAAGAAGTTCTTGATTTTATCGTAAGCGAGATACACAGAAAGGGTTATCCGCCATCTATCAGAGAAATTGGAAAATTTATTGGAGTTAAATCAAGCGCGACAGCTTACAGTCATCTGGATATTCTTGAAAAAAAGGGTTATGTAAGAAAAGATCCAACTAAACCAAGAGCTATAGAAATTATTGGATATCGAAATACCGAATTTCAGCATACATCAAAACAATTAAGAAATATCCCGCTGGTTGGAAGAATTGCCGCCGGACAGCCAGTTCTGGCTCAGGAAAACATAGAAGACACCTTTCCTCTCCCTGCCGACTTTGTGAAAGACGAAAATTCTTTTATGCTCGAAGTTAAAGGTTTAAGCATGAAAGATGCAGGTATCCTGCCGGGAGACTTTGTAATTGTAAAACAACAAAATAACGCTGATGAAGGAGATATTATTGTAGCCTTGCTTGAAGATGAAGCCACACTAAAAAGATTTTTCAGAGAAGCAGATGGCATCCGACTCCAGCCAGAAAACAGCGCAATGAAACCTATCATAACCAAAGATGTAAAAATAATCGGGAAAGTTATTGGTCTTTTAAGAAAGATTTAGGAGAGGGTTAGAACGGGAAATTAAAAGAATTTATATAAAAATGAAACTAAAACAGTCAGGTTGTTGGTAAGAATCAAAGTTCCAACTATTAAAAGAAATACTCCTCCTATTTTGGATGAATATTTAAGAAAACGGTTAAGTTTATGGGTTTTATTAATGATAAAATCAAGAAGAAGCGCGCTTAGCAAAAACGGAACGCCCAATCCTAAACTATAAAAAACCAGATAGATTATTCCCTTTTGTAAAGTAGCTGTAGCGGCTGTATACAATAAAATAGAAGACAAAATGGGACCTACGCAGGGTACCCACCCGGCAGCAAAAGCCATCCCTACAACAAAAGAACCTATAAGCCCCTTTCTTTTTATTTTTCCAAATCCCCCCTTCTCCCCCTTTCCTAAAGGGGGAATTAGTATATGTGTCTCATACTCCAAAAACGGTATTTTTATAATACCTAAGATATGTAAAGCAAAAATTATAACAACTGTTCCGCCAAAATAACTAAAAACCAAACGATTTTTAGCGAAAAAAGAACCGAGAACCGATGCTGTGGCTCCGTATACAATAAAAATTACCGAAAAACCCGCTATAAATAAAAGAGAATGAATTACCAGTTTAAATCTTTCTGCTTTTATTTCCTCTGGATTCGTCTTTCCCATTAAAAAAGAAAAAAAGGAAGGAATTAAAGGAAAAATGCAGGGAGTAAAAAAAGAAAACAATCCGCCGGTAAATGCTATTAAAAAAGTAACAGATTCTTCTCTGGCAAACATTCTATTTATCAGCCTTGGAATTTATAAAGTCCTGAAAATTCATACTTTTATAAGACCCTGATTTAACGTATTCCAAGATATAAAGAAGTCCTTGCGCATCTACAAAACCAGTTTGAGGCGCAACTTTATTTCCTTTGGAATCCAAAAACCATAAAGTAGGATACCCTGAAACACTATATTCTTTTGCCAACTCTTTCTTTGTGAATATCTTCCCTTGATGAACTACGTTTTCATTCGATTCAGCATCTATTTTTACCGATTTAAAGTTATTATTCATATATTCTATAACTTTTGGATCGGAAAAAGTTTCCTTATCCATTTTTTTACAATAAAAACACCACTCGGTAAAAAAATCTATAAAAATCGGTTTTTTCTCCTGTTTTGCCTCTGCAATCGCGGTTGAATAATCAATCCAGTTAATCTTGCTTTTTAATTGTTTTTCACCACAACCGCTTAAAGATAACGCTAAAAAGATTAATGTAAAAATAAAAAATACAGTTCTTGCTCTTCTCAAAATTGATCAATATCTCCTGTCAATAAAATAATTACTGCCGGATTTCTGTTTTATATAATTTTTCAACTCTGCGCCAATTTCACTCACCATACCCAGTGAAGTCAATCTTTTTTTCTCATTAGTCACCGCGCCAACTGAGATGGTCATTATTGGAACTTTCTGCATTTTGCCCTGACGATCAACTGCTACGATGTAACCTTTTTTGTAATCTTCCTCTCTGTAAAGTGAACCAATCTGGGCATCAAATTTTGCTATTACGTGTTTGCATATTGTGTCAATTTTGTCCGGGGTGGTAATTACTATAAAATCATCTCCTCCTATATGCCCAATAAAATCACTTGGATTGCCATACGTATCAACTGCATCGATCAGAACTTCACCAACTAATTTTATTACCAAATCTCCTTTTAAAAAACCATAAACATCATTAAATGATTTAAAATTATCAAGATCTGCAAACAAAACAGCAAGTTCATCTTGAGATGAAATTCTTTGTTTTATTTTCTTTTGAATTAAAATATTTCCCGGCAAGCCCGTAAGTGGATTCGCCGATCGTTCTTCCTGCGTTCTCCTTATAGTCCCTTTGACTCTTGCGATTAATTCGCGCGACTCAAATGGTTTGGTAATATAATCATCTGCTCCTTTTTCCAAGCCGATTACTTTATCTTCAACTTCCCCCCGAACAGTAAGCATAATAACCGGAATATGAGACGTTTTGGGATTCCGTTTAATCTCTTTGCAAATCTCAAAACCGTCCGCGTCTGGCAGAATTATATCCAGCAGGACAAGGTCTGGATCGAGATCCTTTACAGTCTGAAGCACATTCTTGCCATTATTTAATGTATGAACCTCACAGCCAGATTCTTCCAATAAATCCTCTAAAACTTTTAAAACTGTCTGACTATCATCAATAACTAGAATTTTTTCTTTGTGTAATGTTTTTGTAGTGGTCATAACATCAACCTCTTTTCTATTACAGTTAACCTCTAACTTTATGGTTTTTCAATCTGTCTGTCGTCTGTTTTCTGTCTTCTGTCATAATATAATTTTCAAAATCACCTAAGATATTAAAAGGTATTTTTGCTTTAATTTTAACCTTATCATCAAGATACTCTAGTTTTAACACTATTCCTTCACTATGCGCCCTTGCAATCAAACCTCCTTCGTTGTAAGGAATCAGCAGGGTTGTCTCTACGTGCCTTGATTCAATACTATTCTCTATTCTCTCCAAAAGCTCCTTTACATTAACACCATCTTTAGCTGAAATAAAAACACCGTTTGTGAATTGAGATTTCAAATTCGTTAATTCATCAGAAGTAATTTTATCAATTTTATTAAAAACTTCTATCCGCGGTTTTTCCAGACTTTCTAATTCGTCCAAGACTTTATAGACAGCTTTAATCTGATCTTTCATTGCAGGATGACTCGAATCAATTATGTGCAACAATAAATCTGCTTCCCTTACTTCTTCCAGAGTAGACTTAAATGCCGCTACCAGATGATGGGGAAGCTTGTGAATGAAACCGACTGTGTCGCTTATTAAAATATTTTGCTGATTAGGTAAAGCAAGTCGTCTTGTTGTTGAATCAAGTGTAGCAAATAGTTTGTCTTCGACAAAAACATCGGCGCCTGTTAACAGACTTAACAAAGTTGATTTTCCGGCATTAGTATAACCAACCAGAGAAACACAGGTAACCGAAGTTTTTTTTCGATGTTTTCTCTGAATGTTCCTTGTCTGGGCAACTTTTTTCAGTTGACTTCGCAAACTTCCTATTCTGGTTCTTATTCGTCTTCTATCCACCTCTAACTTGGTTTCACCGGGACCACGTGTTCCAATTCCGCCGCCAAGTCTTGATAATTCGACCCCTCTTCCAACCAAACGAGGCAAAAGATAATTTAATTGCGCAAGCTCAACTTGAAGTTTACCTTCATTTGAATGAGCTCTTTGGGCAAAGATATCAAGAATAAGGGTTGTTCTATCTACTACCCTGCAATTAAATTCGTCTTCCAGATGTCTCTGCTGGGAGGCTGATAAATCATCATCAAAAACAACTATGTCCGCGTTTTTTGTTCCCGCCAGAATTTTTATTTCTTCGACCTTACCTTTTCCGATATAGGTGCGGGGGTCTGGTTTGTCTTTCAATTGAATAACTCTGGCAACAACAATTCCTCCTGCTGTTAAAACTAATTGCTCCAGTTCGTCCAAAGATTCTTCTATCTCCCGTTCAGACGACCGAAGCTCAAGACCAACAATAATTACTTTTTCTTTTAAATTGTTATCCAGATTGTTGCTTTTGGCTATTCTTATTATCTCCTTGTTTTTATAAAATCTTTCTTATTCTGTCAAGCGCTTCCTTTAATCTTTCATCATTAATTGTAAGAGAGATTCTAAAATATCCTTCTCCCGAAGAACCATAAGCGTTCCCCGGTGAAACCACCACGCCGGCTTTTTCCAGTACGTGAGTCGCAAAACTGGCAGAAGTATAACCTGAAGGAACTGATGCCCAGATATAAATAGAGCCTTTTGGTTTTGAAACATTCCAGCCAAGAGCGTTTAAAGTTTCGACCACCAAATCTCTTCTTCTTTTATAAATTTCACACATTTTACTTACGCATTCCTGAGAAGAAGTCAGAGCTTCTACGCCGGCATACTGAATAGCGTTAAATATCCCTGAATCGATATTGGTTTTAACTCTTCCGAGCGCCTCAATTACATCCGCGTTTCCTACCACAAAACCAATTCGCCAGCCGGTCATATTATATGTTTTTGATAGAGAATGAAATTCGACACCCACCTCACGCGCTCCCTCTGTCTCAAGAAAACTGGGCGCAGTATAGCCGTCATAAGTGATTTCAGAATAGGCAAAATCGTGACAAATTACTATATTATGCTTTTTAGCAAATTCAACAGCTTTGTTATAAAAATTAATGTCTGCAATTGCCGCTGTAGGGTTGTTTGGATAGTTTATAAACACAATTTTTGATTTTTTGGCAGTTTCTTCATCAATTTTATCAAAATCAACCAAAAAGTTGTTCTCTCTAAGAAGCGGAATAAAATGAGGAATTCCTCCTGCCAGAATTGTTCCTGTATTATAGGCAGGATAGCCGGGATCGGGAACGAGTGAAACATCCCCCGGATCAACTAAGGCTAGTAAAATATGAGCTATTCCCTCTTTTGAGCCAATTAATGGCAAAACTTCAGTATCATGATTTAACTCTATCTTAAAGCGTTTGTAATACCACTCCGCAATACTTTTTCTGAATTCAGGTAGTCCGTAGTATGAGGGATACTGATGATTTTTGGGATTTCTTACCTCTTTGCACATTCTTTTGAGTATGTGGTCGGGAGTAGGCTGGTCAGGATCTCCTATTCCTAAACTGATAACATCAACTCCATCCGCTTTCTTTTTGGCAATTTTCTTGTCAATTTCAGCAAAAAGATATGGCGGCAGATTCGCTATTCTGTTGGCTTGCTGCAAAATTTATTCCTCCTCTTTTTCATTTTGGAAGTAATTTTAACATAACAAAATAAAACAGTAAAAGAAAAATAAAGAGGAGCCAATGACGGACGAGGGTGTCATTAACAATCTACGTTGGAAAATATCTTTGTCTGCCTTATTGCAGGCAATAAATCATCTACTATGTCTTCTTTTAAAATATAAGCGCTTACTCCTATTTTTGCCGCTCTTTCTCTTAAAGCAGAATTATCATCTGCTGTTACGATTATAATAGCCGTAGATGGAGATATTTCTTTAATTTCTTCAGCCAGCCTTATACCGTCGACTCCTTCGTCTTCCAAATCAGCCAATATAACATCCGGAAGAAGAGCTGTCATTTTTTTTAAAGCATCTTGATTGCTGTCTGATTCTCCAACTACTTTAAGTCCATCTTCAAAACCTAAAACACACTTAAGCGCTTTTCTGAAATTAGGGTGATCGTCTGCTATCAATATTTTGATATCTTCCATTTTAACAGCCCTCCTTTTTCTTCAATTTCAAGGTTCATTATAACACAATTTTTTAGGTTTTAATCATTGATATTTAATTGATTTGAAATCTCCACACTTGTGACTTGTGTCCTTGTGACTTTGTGACCCATCGTCCTGCTATGTCTCTAATTAGATTCATAAGCAATTAAAAATGGAAATGATTTACTGAGACTTAAACTCTTTATCAATCGCATTCTGATACACCCTTGAATTCTCTAAAGAAACTCCAATTTTATCAGCTATGTCCGCAAAAAAACTAAGATCTTCTGAACTAAAACGGCGGCTGGATATTTTTCTTCCTAAATTAAGCAAGCCAATCAATTTATCCCTGCCCCTTAAAGGTATTGAAATAACTCTCTCATAGAACTGTTCATTTTCCTTTACCGCATCAATTGTTGAGATAAAAATTTTATCTTTGGAGAATATGTCCTTCTCGCTGGTCTGCCAGATAACTTTAAAATCCTCAGTATCTTCACACTTCCATTTATTCAAAAGGGTATCTTTTTTTCTTTTCAGGGCTAAACCGGTTGAAACAAACTCAGGTAAGCCTCGCGAAGACATTAATTTAAATTCATCTTTATCCTCTTCGTATAAAAATAAAGAAATATTTTTAAGTTTTATGCTCTCTCCCATCATTTGAACAATTTTATCCGAAAGACTATTGATATCGGAAAGAAAACTTAACGTTTGGCTGAATTTATTTAAAAATTCCCTATATTTATATTCTTCTCTAAAAAAAACACTTTCGATTAATCTTAAAATAATGCGCCGAAGAGGGGTAAACGACACAACAATTAAAATCAAAAAACCAAATAAAATAAACACTGACTGACCGAAAAAAATCTTTTCCATTTTTCTTACAAAGTAAAAGTAAAAAGCTGAATAAACAGCCACTATAAAAGAATAAAAAAGAATTTCTTTGAATATAACCATTTTGTAATAAAGCAAATTTTCGCCAAATATAAAATAAAGAGCGCCCAAAAGAAAAATTATAAAAACATATCTTGCCCACAATGGAAAACTCATAAAATAACGCCAAGCCTTCACAGGCGGACTTATATATAAATCTTCTACCGAGGTTTTTTTGTATTTACCATAGAACGCAATCTGAATAATTGAAGATTGAATCCTTTTTTCTCCCAAAATAGTTATCTGGGATATCGTATTGCTCTTTGTAAACGTAATAAAATAATTTTTCGCGCCCTCCTTGATGATCTTCGATTCAAAACTCTTTTTCTTCCATCCGTACTGAGTCATTTTGGACGCATAAAAATTGGCGATCTTAACCGGCTCTTCCTGTGTTTGATAAATGACTGAGGCAACCTTTGCGCTTCCCTCCGGGTTTATTGTTTCAAGATAAAAAATATTTAAAGAACCGGGATAAAGTGGCATATCAGGAAGACTCTGATTTCTTAAAACTTTTGATTCACCGCCAAATAAAAACCCAAAAGATTCAAAAGCTTCGTTTTTACAACCGCTAAGCAAAGTAAGCAAAAATATTAAGATAAATGTTTTAAATAATAACGTCTTCTTTTTCTTCATCTATTGCTTATTTTAAAGTCTCCTTTATTGCATTTGAATTGAAAACTCAAATTTGCTGCTCCCAAAAAATCCCCCGCTCGCTCTGCTCGCTGCCCCCTTTTAACCCCTCTGTGTCCCCCCTTGGTAAGGGGGGAATTAAGGGGGCTTATGGGGGAGGCAAAGCTAGAACTCTAAAAATCTACCTCTCCATTAAAAACATTAACCGCAGGACCAGTCATATATACATCGCCGCTTTTCAGCCAATCAATCTCCAGATCTCCTCCTTTTAAATGGACAAGAACTTTCCTTTCGGTTAAACCATTCCTGTTTGCCGCGACTACTGAAGCGCAGGCGCCTGTTCCACAGGCTAAAGTTTCTCCTGCTCCTCTCTCCCAAACACGAAGATTAATTTCTGTTTTATTTTTTACTTCAACAAACTCCACATTTGTTTTTCGGGGGAATGTTGATAAATTTTCAATTAACGGACCATATCTTAGAATGGGAACGTTTTTTATATCCTCAACAAAAATTACACAATGAGGATTCCCCATCGAAAGACAGGTAGCCCTTAAAGTCGTATCTCCTGTGTTAATTGGAAATCAAGTTGTTATCGCGCATATAAGCCGCCAGACATCTAATCCCATTTCCGCACATCTCCGCCCGGCTCCCATCTCTATTAAAGAAAACCATTTCAAAATCAGCGTTTTCTGATGATTCCAGAAAAATCACGCCATCTGCCCCTATTCCAAAATGCCTGTCGCATAATTTTACAATAGATGCTTCTTCGGGCTTTATTGTCTTATCCAGATTATTAAAAATAATAAAATCATTACCTATTCCCTGATATTTTGAAAAACTAACCATTCTTTATTTCCTCCAGCATCAATTCAACAAATTTCTCCTTATCCGCATCAATCCATTTTATTCTTGGATCTGCCTCAAACCATGTCATCTGTCTTTTGGCAAAATTTCTGGTTTTTTGCTTAATTAAATTAACCATTTCATCAAAAGAACATTTTTTATCAAGATAATCCAGAATCTGAGTATACCCTAATACCTGTTTTGAAATCAAAACATCCTTATATCCCTCATTAACAAGCCTTTTTGTTTCTTCCAGCAAACCTTTCTTAAACATTTCATCTACTCTTAAATTTATCCTTTCATATAATTTATCTCTCTCTAAAAACAAGCCAAACATTTTAAGATTATAGATTGATTCTCTTTCCTTCCAGTTCTTTTGAAATTCGGAAAACGGCCTGCCGGTTAAATATATCACTTCCAAGGCACGAATAATCCTTTTTATATTGTGAGGATGGATTTTTTCGGCTGAGGTCTTATCTAATCTGGATAATTCATCATATAAAAGCTGAGGTGAAACCTGTTTGCTTCTTGTTTCAAGTTCAATTCTCACATCAGAAGCTAAACTACCCTCGGGAAACGAAAATTTATCTATCACTGCTCTCATGTAAAGGCCAGAGCCTCCAACCAGTAAAGGCGCTTTGTTTTTTGAATAAATTGCTTCTATCGCGGCTCTTGCCATTTTTTGATATATGGCAACGCTAAAATCCTCTTTAAGATCAAATAAATCAATAAGATGATGTTTTACCCGCGCTTGCTCAAAATCTGTTGGTTTGGCGGTTCCTATGTCTAATCTTTTGTAAACCTGCATCGAATCAGCAGAAACTATTTCCCCATCCAGAGTTTTTGCAAGCTCCAACGCGCATTTACTTTTCCCTACAGCAGTTGGACCAACTATAACAATTAATTCTATATTTTTAGAATTTTTAACTTATTTTACCTCCAAAATCGAGATAAACTCTAAATTCCAAGCGCCAGATAAGCTTTAAAGTCAAAAATAAAAAATCAAATATTAAAATGACAATTTAAAGTTCAAAAACGAACACGAAAATGGCTTGGATTCATTATAGGTCTTAGGTCAAAGAACTGAGGTTTAAGAGTAAAATCCCTAAAATAACCTATAATACTATTTGTCCATCTGACTCCTGAGTTATAATTTTTTCATTTTGATATGTATTTTTGATTTTTTATCTTTTATTTTTAATTTTTTTCATCTTAAACACTGTAATTTGGAGCTTGTTTGGAATTTGGACGTTGTTAAGCCTACAACCTAATAGTACCGTGTAACTTTAAATCTATACAGTTTTACGCGCTCGTTTTCGCCAATACCTGCTTTTCTTTTAGCTATCGATAATTGCTCTTCAACTGTTTCTACTCCCTCAATGTTTGGCAGTAACAAACCAGTTTTAAAACCCGACTTAACAATAACCCCATATTTAGCAGGATCAAGAAATGTTTCGTCCGGAATTTCTTCCGGTTCTTCCAAAATATCTACCGAATACACCAAGTCATCTAACTCAGAAACACCCACTGAATCAAATCTTGGATCATTGGTTGAAGCGTTAATGGCATTTCTTATGATTTCCATTGCGATATCCGGCTCGGTGGGATTAACTGTTCCAATGCATCCTCTTAAAGCTTTATTCTTATTTATTGAAACAAAAACACCTGCCTTTTTCTTCATGTATTGCGGTAAAACCTCAGGCGGTGAAATTACTTTTACATTCTTTATGTATGACTCAACCGTTTCTCTTGCCAGCTTTACTGGAGGCGATTCGCTTTCTTTTGTCTTTTTCTGCCCGGCAATATTCCTTTCGTTTAAGCTCTCCAATAAATCCCTCTTTGAATCCTTTTCCAGCGCCTTAATAAAAGCAACCAGATAACCCACGCCAAATGGTCCTTCGTATGATAAAACCTTTGAATCAACCCTGTATCCGTTCATTGAACCAGCCAAAACAAAAATTGAACGAAGACCACATTCGCCTGCATCGTCAATCAAACTGTCATCCAAAGCAAACAATTCCTCAAAATCTGCCTTTTCTATAATGCTCTTTATTGTTAAATCAAATTCTTTTCCTCTTCTGTTAAAGCCAGCCGGGGCTTCCGGGGTTAGACGGTGAGACAAATCTCCACTTGCGATAAATCCCACTCTTTTGCCATATTCTTCTGCCGCCTTTTGAATAGCAACACCCAAAAGATAGTGCTTATAATAACTAAAATCTGAGATAGACAAAGAAACAATGGGCAATTCAATATCTTGCAAATAAAAGAGAGGAACAAGCGCGCCGTGATCTAATTCTTCAAGATCTTTAAAGCCAAACTTGGTGCTAAATTTAAAGAAAGGAACATTTTCTTCTTCAGCGTATTTAAAAATTAAATCCACAAACTCAAGATTATTTTTAAAATTAAGGGCTACAGATCCTGCGCCAAATTGTCTGAATGATCCTTTTAGCTCATCCCCTGTTTTAACCGCAATCGCATCCGCGAAAGCCGGGCTGTGAGGAGAAATAACCACTAACGTTTCAACGTTTTCTTCAACTGCTAATTTTGCCAGTGTCTCCATTGCTTTTTTGGTTTTTTCAACAAAAATGAGGTTATCCCGCCCTATCTGAGGAATCAAAATTGGAGGATGGGGGACAATGGACCCAAAAATAATTGACATAGGAATATCCTTTCTTAATGAACTACCTCGTAGCAAGCTGCGAGGTATCGGGTATTCAGAATACAGAATACAGAATACAGAATACAGAAGAAATACAAATAAAAAATATAGCGATTGGTGTCTTCTGACTACTGACTACTGAATTCCAACAACAAGAAACATAAAACAATTCTTACGCGGCAAGCCGCGGGGAATTGAACCCAAGAAGAGATTAAGATTAAACAACTGAACCCTTTAAAAACCAGGTAAAGGCTTCTTCTATTTTAACATCAACCAGCTTGTGAGCTAAATCAAAAGATCCCTCAAAATTTACCACTTTATTGTTTCTTGTTCTGCCGCTCAAAATATTTGAATCTTTTTTACTAGAGCCCTCAACTAAAACTTCCAGTGTTCTCCCAAGATATTTTTTATTCTCTTCAAGACTAATTTGGTTTTGAAGACACAGTAATCTATTAAAACGCTCAGCCTTTACTTCATATTTAACTTCATCTTTCATTGTCTCAGCTTTGGTTCCTTTTCTGGATGAATAAATAAAAGTAAAAGCCTGATCGAATCTTGATTTTTCAACCACTTCCAGTGTTTCTTTAAAATCATCTTCTGTTTCTCCGGGAAAACCAACAATAATATCTGTTGTTATGCTTACATCCTGTATATTTTTTCTTATTTTTTCCACCAGCCCAAGATAATAGTCCTTGGTATATTTCCGATTCATTAATTTCAAAACCCTGTCAGAGCCGGCCTGAACAGGCAAATGTATATGTTCACAAATGTTTGGATATCTGGAAACATTATCAATAATTTCATCTGTCAAATCTTTTGGATGAGAAGTTGTAAATCTGACTCTTTTTATACCGTCTATACCGCTTATTTCTTTAAGCAATGAAGAGAATTCAGGCTTGCCATAAATATCATTTCCATAACTATTAACATTTTGACCTAGAAGAGTTATCTCAACTGCTCCATCTAAAGATAAATTCCTCACAAACTCAAAGATATCCTCTTTCGGATAACTTCGCTCTTTCCCTCTAACATAAGGCACAATGCAATAAGAACAGGAATTATTACAGCCTATTGTTATTGGCACCCATGCGTGGTGTTTGTCTTTTCTGATAACACACTCTAAATCTTTTGAATCCAAAACAGAAGAAGAAGTTTCACAAAGACTTGATTTTGTATTTTCCACTAATGCTTTTTCTACCAACTGAGGCAAATCATTTAAATTATGAGTTCCAAAAACAATATCCACATAAGGAAATTTTTCCTGAATTTTCCTGCCTTCGCTCTGAGCCAAACATCCCCCTACAGCAATCTTCAAATTCGGATTATTCTTTTTAAGCCTTTTAAGCTCACCTATTCTTCCATAAAGCCTTTGTTCTGCGTGCTTGCGAACACAACAGGTATTAAAAATAACCAAATTTGAACTATTAACTTCATTGGTTAATCTATAGCCAGTTGCGGACATTAAGCCAGCGATTCTCTCAGAATCAAACTTGTTCATCTGACAGCCAAAGGTAACAATATGGAGTAATTTTTTTTCTTCTTCCAATTAACACACCTAATTTACATTCCATTTTCTTTAAAACTGCGAATATCGTCGAGGAAACTATCAGGCACAATTACTGAACCCATTTTCATTTCTCGTTTTTCTGATAAACCATGACAATCAGAACCACCGGTAATCAGCAAATTATATCCATTAGCCAGATTGGTGTAATGCTCTATCTGTTCTAACGTATGCTCACTATGAATAACTTCTATTCCCTTCATTTCGAATCTTACAAATTCAGAAATCATTTCATCGCAATCACTTATTCCCGGATGAGCCAGAACAGATATCCCTCCCACGTTATTAATCAACTCAATAACATCTTTTGGAGCATAGGCATATTTCTCAACATAACAAGCGGCCTGACGACCTATGTATTTTTCAAAAGCCTCCTCGATGCTGTCAATGTATCCTCTCTTTATCATTGCTCTTGCGATATGAGACCGTCCTAAACATCCCTCTTTAGCAATATCCAGCACATCAACCAAATCAACATTTATGCCTATTTGTTTAAGTTCCTCTACCATCCGTGAAGCCCGTTCGTACCGCATATATCTTAACTTTTTTAAATGACCGACAAAATCACTATTTTTATAATCTATAAAATAACCCAGAAAATGAATATCAATACCATCCAAATCAGAGCTTAATTCCACTCCGGGAATAACTTCTACGTTTCTTTTTTTTCCTTCCTCAATCCCAATTTCTATCCCGTCAACACTATCGTGATCAGTAATCGCTATTGCCCTAAGATCAAGGATTTCGGCTTGAGAAACAAGTTCAGCGGGCGAGAAGGTTCCATCAGACATAGTGCTATGAAGATGCAAATCAATAGACATATAATAACCTCTAACATAAATTCTTCTACTCTGCCTTCTTTGGGTAGCCGCAGGCTTTAGCCTGCGGGAATTACGCACCTTTAAAGGTGCGACTACCAATAAGTTGAAATTAAAAAGTCACAGGTTACAAGTCACAGGTTAATTTTTTACTTGTGACTTGTGTCCTTGTGACTTGTGACTTTTTAACGCGGTTCAACTGCTAATCTAATAGCAGTTCTTTCTTCCCCATCAATCTGAATATCTGCAAAAGAAGGAATACATACTAAATTTATTCCTGTGGGAGCAACAAATCCTCTCGCAATTGCTATAGCTTTAATTGCCTGATTTAGCGCGCCTGCTCCTACAACCTGAATCTCTACTGCCCCCTTTTCTCTCAAAACTCCTGCAATTGCTCCTGCGACTGAATTAGGGTTCGATTTTGAAGAGACCTTTAGTGTTTCCATTATTCCTCCTTAAAGCATAAAACTGCGATTGGAAATATTATATTTATTAAATTATCTCATCTTTTTCAAATGGTAGCAAGATTTTTAGTCTGTTCTTCTCCCTGACGATTTCCGGGTCTCTTTGAAGTTTCAAGAAATATTTGTTACCAATATCCTCCGCAATAATATTTAAAGATTCCCTTAATACCTGAAGATCATTGTCGTTAAAATATTTGCTTAAATTTTCGCTAATTGATATCTTTTTCTTCCCGACTGACTTCTCGCCTTGAGTTAACCCAACTTTTTTTCTCATTATCTCATTTATTGATAAAGGAGATACGGTTTTTATCTGACCACACATTATTCGATTAATATGCCTGTTTGAAAGTTCAAGCCCATAAAAACTATTCGCAATCTCCTTTAATGTTTCAGCGTTGGAAGCAAATCCACAAAGCTGCCAGATTTTTAAATTCCTTCTCTCCCAATTAAAACAAGCAATTCCAAAATTCTTTGATCTTTCGCTTTCAAAAACAGTTGACTGACTTTTTGTATACATTGTTGCAAGAATTTCGCCTGCGATCCCCATATATATTTCTAATTGAGGATGATTGATAAGAAATTCAGTTATAACTCTTAGTACATTGCGTACTCCCTTTGTCACTTCTGGTTTCCCATCTATAATTTCTATTTCAGGAATTTCGAATTGATCTACTTTCTCGTTCAGCTTGGTGGTATCGGCGATAAATCTTAAAGAAGTTCCTTTTCCTTCAATAGAATGAAGTATTCTAATATCATCTGCTGATTGTTTGATGGAAAAAAGAGCCATCCCTCTTCCATGAATACCATATTGATCAAAATTAACCGTATCAAGTTTGGTCGTTACTCTAGATTCAAAAATTCTTTCCTGGGCTGGTTTAGGAATACCGCATCCATCATCAATAATTGAAATCTTTCTTCTTTGATCTGCTTCCTTTTGAAAAGACATAAAAATCTTAGACGCGCCGGAGTCACGGGCATTCCGCAAAAGCTCAAGAACCGCATCTTCGACAGACTGGATATCATTTTTTGCCTGTCTGCGCTCAGCTTCGGTGATACTCAGGCGAACATATCCATTCCCTAGATCTTCCTCTATTCTAGTGAACCGATCTCCTGTTACATTCGTAACAAAATTTAAAAGTCCGCCTGTTTCTTCCATTAAATTACATCCTGTCTTAAAAATCGCAAGAGTTTATACTCCTCCCTTTTTAAAGGGAGGTTGGGAGGGATTTAATTCTAAATCCCCCTTTGTCCCCCTTTGGAAAAGGGGGATTTAATCACGTCTCACGTCTCACGTCTTACGCTTTACGTTTTTACTTAGCGTACTCTATAGCACGGTTTTCTCTGATTACAATTACCTTAATCTGACCGGGATAATCCAGTTCTTCTTCAATATTTTTTGCAATTTCTTTAGCAAGCTGGGATGATTCTATGTCGTTAATTTCATCCGGTTTAACCATAATTCTTATTTCTCGTCCAGCCTGCATAGCAAATGACCTTTCAACACCTTTATAGGACTCAGCTATTGCTTCCAATTTTTCCAATCGCTTAATATAGCTCTCAAGCGTTTCTCTTCTTGCGCCCGGACGGGCGGCTGAAACAGCATCAGCGGCCTGCACCAGAACCGCCTCTATCGTTTGTGGCTGAATCTCTTCATGATGCGCCGCAATCGCATGGCAAACTGGAACTGATTCCCTTAACCGTCTAGCAAGATCGGCTCCAATCTGAGCGTGCGATCCTTCAATTTCATGATCAACTGCCTTGCCAATATCGTGCAAGAGTCCGGCTCTTTTAGCAATTTTTACATCCACCCCAAGCTCTGAAGCCATCACTCCTGCTAAATGAGCCACCTCTAATGAATGCTTTAAAACATTTTGACCATAACTGGTTCTAAACTTAAGTCTTCCTAAAACACGGACTAATTCAGGATTTAATCCATGAACATCTGTCTGAAAAATTGCCTGTTCCCCAGCTTCCCTTATTTCAGCTTCAACTTCTTCTTTTGACTTCTCGTACATTTCTTCGATTCTCGCAGGATGAATCCTGCCATCTGTAATTAATTTTTCCAGAGTTAAACGGGCAACTTCTCGTCTAAATGGATCAAAACTAGATAGAATAACAGCTTCCGGCGTATCATCAATTATAAGATTGATGCCTGTAAGATTTTCAAATATTCTTATATTTCTTCCTTCCCTGCCAATAATTCTGCCTTTCATTTCATCATTGGGAAGTGGAATTACAGAAACTGCTGTCTCCGCGACGTGATCTGCGGAACATCTTTGAATGGCAAGCGTAACAATATTTTTTGCTCTTTTTTCGCCCTCTTCACGCGCTTTATCTTCTATTGCTTTAATTAAAACCGCGGCTTCCCGCTTTGATTCATCTTCAACTCGTTTAAGAAAAATACTTCTTGCTTCTTCAACGCTAAGTCCGGAGATTCTTTCAAGCGCTTCCTTCTGCTGTTTTGTAATTGTTTCAAGCTCTCCCTCTTTATCAACTAATTCCTTCTCTTTGCTCTTAAGAAACTGATCTCTTTTTTCTATCTGATCAATTTTTTTGTCCAGCATTTCTTCTTTTTGGATTACTCTTTTTTCGAGTCTCTGAAGTTCAGTTCTTCTTTCGCGGATTTCCTTTTCCGCATCCATTCTTAAAATATGAATCTCGTCTTTTATTCCAATAATTGCTTCTCTTGTGCGTGTTTCAGCTTCTTTTTGAGCATCTTCTACAATTTTATGAGCCGCTGACTCAGCAGAGGTAATTTTTGCTTCACCAACATACTTTCTAAGAAAATAACCTACAGAAACGCCAACAATAATACCAACAATCGCATACAGTATGTACATCTAACTTCTACTCCTCCTTTCATTGTATATAATTCACCTAAAAATACAAAAGCCGAGCAAATGCTCGGCAAAATACTTTAACTAATTAAAAATTAACTTCAGCGTTTATTAATAATAGAACTATTGAACACAATAAATCTATCTTTACAAACCAATAAATATATCAAAATAAACGAATTTCTCGCTTATATACTAAAATACTTTGCCTCTAGTTTATCTTATAATTTAAGCAGTCTTATGTCAACAAAAAGTATCAGTAGGATAGGCGTCTCGCCTGTCCTATGCTTTAGGCAAACATCTGTTTATTCTGCTTCCTTAAACTCATCGAAGACATTTCTTAAACAATCCCATTCTTGATTCTATGTTTCTCGCACAACAATTTCGATTTTTCTTCAAGTTGCCTTTGGTAATCCCTTGATGGCGCAAAGAAAATTCTATACAGGCTTTTATACTTTGACACAAGTTCAGGGTAATATTTTTCCAGAAATTTGTAATAAAGTGTTTTGGAATCTGTCGGACCGGTGCCAAACAAAGTTAATCCTCCAACAAAAACAAAATCGGCTCCATAGCTTTTAGCCTGCCTTATCATCTCATCTAATTGTTCTTCTGAATCAGACAAAAACGGCAAAACAGGAATAAAATTCACCCCGACAAAGAATCCTTCTTCTTTAAACTTTTGCATTGTCTTAAGTCTTTCTATTGGGGAAGGCGCTCCGGGTTCAAGAATCTTTGCTAGCTTCTCATCCAAAGTTGAAACGGAGAAGGAAATAATTGTGCCGTGTTTTAATTTTGGCTTTAGATCATCAGGCAAAATGGCATTTTTATCAATTTCTCTTAATAAATCTAAATCTCTTAATGCTAGAGTTGATTTTGTTACTACCTCAACAGGAAATTTGTATTTTAAAATTATTTCAAGTAATTTTCTTGTTATTTTATATTTCTCTTCAATCGGCAGATATGCTTCTTGTGAAGCAATAAATATAATTCCATATTCTCCTTTTTTCGCTCTTCCTAAAAGTTGTTTTTCTAAAAGTTCCGGAGCATTTATCTTCACCGATAAAGTCTTTGCCATGTGAGTTCCATATTTACTCCCACGCGTATAACAATAAATGCAATTGAAGGAACAGCGCTGATAGGGATTTACCGAATAGTCATCTAAAAACCAGTCATCCCGTTTCTTGTGTTTATTTAAAATTGATTTCGCTTGAATTTCGGTAATCATTACTGTTTTTAATTCCCTCTCTGTTTCTTACAGGCAAAACTCTTTATATTTAAATTTTGATTTGTAATTTTGACTTTTGATTTTTGCATTTTGATTTTTATTTTATGGGTTGTCTTATAATAGTTTTCCATTTTTCCGGCGCGGCTTTGCGAGGATCGCTTAAATATATTTCATGATGTTTTCCAGTCAGACTATATCCCTTCTCCTTTACAAAATTATGAATCCCCTCAATAGTTGGACCTTCGGTAGAATATGGACCAATATGCATTATCTGAGCCGACAACCCTTCATGAAAATTTTCAAATCTTACCTTTGAAAGCGCTGGAGGGTTTTTCTTTTCCTTTACCTCTTCAAAAGCTTCATCGAACAAATCTTTTGTTACATATTCCGGCTGCATAATCATTACTGTCCATTTCCAGACATCTTTGTTTTCTACGCTGAATTTGGTCATATCATCAATCCACCAAAGACCCTCAAGAGGCATAACGCCATAATCAACCGCTTCTTTTCCTTTTTTAACCATAAACTTGAGAGCATAGGATAAATTATATAATGCTTCTACAGCATTCTTAAAGTCCTGAGATGTGTTTGGATCGCCGATGCCATCAATCATAAGAAAATTCATCTTTGAAACATCAACAATTACAACCTCTTTCATGGAAGCATTGTACAGGTGTTTTAATTCTTTTTTGAAATCTATTTTTTTCATAATTCCGCGTTCCTCCTTATATAGTCTAACAAAAATCAATCTTCAGTTATAAGAATAAGGTCTTCCCTTAAGGGAGAGTCAATACATTTTATAATTTCGCGCTCCTCCCTGCCCAAATTACTACCGCTAGAATAAGAACAATCAAATACAAACTGCGTATTTCAGGATATAAGATTGGCGATACCTCCCGCGATTGAATTAAGACATCATAAGCCGCGCCAACCGTCCAGAAAAACGGATAAATTAAAAACGCGCTGTTCCCAAGCCGAAAAACACTGGCATACATTAGTCCTACAAAGAAGAGTTTACCAAACTCTGGCTGAAAACCAATATGATGCAAAGAATAAAAAAGAGAAGCAAGGACAATTCCGGGAACAATTCCAAAGGACCGTTCAAATAAAGTTCTCTGGAAACTATAAAAGAAAATCACTTCAAAAATACCTGCCAGTAAAATATAAATCACTTTCGCCAAAGTAAGTAAGTCAAACCGGAAACCTATGGGGGAATTTTCTGAAACGAAAGAGAGAAGCAAAAGTATTCCGAGTACAAAATTAATCGGAAAAACAATGTACCATTTTTTAAGCGTTAGACCAAACTCAGTGAAATTACTACCGGAAAGCAGAAGATAATAAAGAGGAAACGCTATGCCCGCTGTAAAAATCATTCCTATATCTCTAAGTAAAATACCTGCCCAAGGCATTTCATGAGCAGGTATCATGGCGGCTGATAAGGCAAAAACAACAAAACCGCTGACAACTGGAACAAGGGTCTCGCGGGATGGCTGCCATCGAAAAAGACTTGATGAGACGTTTTTAATATTCACAAGATACTCCCCTAAGAAAAACAATATCGCGAGACTAAAATGTAAAATTGAGACTAACTGCTCCTGATGGGTTTGGCGCCCTCCAGTTAAGAAGGATTTTATTTTTGTTTTTCTCCATCAAACGCACTTTGACTTCAAGTTTCTTAAGGCGAGGATTAGAAATTTGTTGATATTTTACGTTTAAACGATTTAAACCTTTTTTAATCCCTTTAGGTATAATGCCTGAATAACTAGCATCCTTACCAGAATAAATTCTGGTGCCATTTATAAAAACACTAACCTGATAACCATAACTGATTACATCCAGCATAGGTGTTCCCTTGATCAATGTTTTAGATTTTCCGGCAGGAACCGTCGCTGGAAAATAATAAACACCATTTTTAATGCCTATCGGAAGATATGATATTCTTGAATTCCCTTCATATTTAATTTCAAGATTACCAATGACTTTCAAATTTGAGCGATATATAATTCCATCCCGTATATATTCGGTTATTTGATTCTCCCGTTTTGGAGTAATTCTTGCGCTGGCTAATTTATCTTTAAAATCTTCTGAGGCCATTTTTTTAATCTTCTCAGCAATCTCTTCGGTAACACCATTCATATAAACTAACCGCATAAACATCTCTACATTGTTTTGGAGATGCGCCTGTTTATAAAGTTCAATAAATTCGGATTCAGAAGCTGCGCCCGCGCGCGCTTCGATAGGCGTAACATACAATTCCATTAAAGTAATCCCAACCAACACCAAAATACCAATTTTCTTCATAGCAAAATGCCTCCAGTGTTTTTTGTTATTTTCGGTATTTTTTTAAATGTACCTGCAATGAGATAGAAGAAACTAAACTGCGTATAGGACAACGCGTTCCTCCTCCTCTCATTGCTAATTCTATGAAGTTTAAGTGGCGCACATTAATGTGTCACCTCAAATGCCTGTTATGTGTCGTCCCACAGCGAGTGTATAATTGCCGCGTCAAGAGTCTGAAACTCCTGGTCGTTCGTGCCGCGCGTGAACAGCTTCAAATTTGGAGCCAACTCGTCCGGCACCGCGATTGTAGCTGAGAGCATTGTGGCAAACGTGTTGCAGGCATCCATAGTGTTTTTTACCATCGTTGCGAGCGCGGGCCGAATCGGAACGAGTGAATTCGGAAGTTCACACTCTGCCGGCCAATCGTATAGTCCGTCGAACGGATCGTCGTCGCGCGAAACAGCGAATCCGCGATCAGTTGAGAAAATCACTTCAACTGTCGAGCCCCTGTGGACTATTCGATCCCGAATCGCGCGAAGTCGCATGAAGAAATCGCATTGCTGGACATACCAATTTGCGATAGGGATTGGTAGACCGTATCGTAAAACAATTTCGTCGACAGACAGATTCGCTTTTTTCTTGTAGATGACCTCACGGAAACTGTCAGGGAGCTTTTTAGGTTGTGGACCATCTAGGATGCGTATGCGCTCGATGTGCAAGCGCACCAACACCTGCAGTAAGTCGAATATACTTCGGCACAAGACTGCCAAGTATTCGATTTCTGACTGAACACAACGACAAATTCCGTAGTTTTTCGAGTCACGATTGGCATAAAATAGACGCATCTTCGTAAGTGACGCGCTTAGATTCTGATAGTCGTTTACCAAGGACTGGAAGTGTCTATACATTCCTATGTCGAGAGTATGCTGGACAATCATATGGAGAAGAGGAAAGTGCTGGTCTGTCTTGAGCTCTGACTTGTCGCCGAAGTAATTGGCATCGTACGGCCACATCTGCATCTTAACTAGCCCCTCTCTGTGGGGGAGCCAACAGTGCCACTTCTCCTCAACATAAAACTGGAGAGTGGCAATTGTGGGAGGAGAATCAAGGGGTGATAGTGATCTAAGAAAAGGAACCTCCTTTAGTGCAGAAATGGGGACCTTTGTCATTGAATTATTACCACCTTAGACACACAACAATGTTTAGTTTATATTGACAATTAAAATATTAACAATATAAAACAATATCTGCCTTGAACCAGTACAACCATTGTAATCTAACAATTAAACATACCTACTGATACAGACAACGTGAAAAACCACGGAAACAGTAGGTAAGAGTAGGATCGTTAGGCAATTTATTTTTACGGTTCAATTCCAATTATCACAAGAGGAACAGCCGGAACACCCCGCCCCTGTCTTATTACGTTATATAATTCACCTTCGTAATAAGCCACACCCGAACTCATTTGATTTTGAAGTGATTTCATTGGTAATATTTCTATACCAACATCAATTTTGTCTCCAACATAAAAAGCTAGATGTTTCACAAATAAATCGTATGCCACAAAAGAATACTTTCCAAATTGCACTTCAATGGCAACTCTGTCTTTTATATGGTCCGTTTGGTTATAGCTAAAGATAGGAGCAAATCCCTCAGATTCAATTTCTTTCTTTTGTTCATCGGGAGCCATTGTTAATGTTTTACGAATTAGTTTTTCATCTTTTGTAACCCAATAACTTACTCGACTCTCTTCCCAATTTTTTATTTTGAGAAGATTTTTAAAATCCTTATTCATTTCAATAGGACTATAAAGCAAACGACCCTTCATTGTCTTTTCTTTTGAGACTTTTGTTTTACACTTTCTGGCATCGATTTCTTTAATCACAGCTTGAATTTCTTTCCATAATGACTTCTTATGTACTAATAAGAAGTCAAGCCCATTTAAGTGAGAATATATTTCGACTATTTTCACTTCAAGGAACTCCTGGTTTGAGCAAATAATTCAACCTGTCTCAATTTATCACTATTGGTTTCCCAAGGAGGAATAGCTTGTTTATTATTATAATCTTTAGGGTCATATTTAGGTTTATTCATTGGCCGTGTTTTAAGTGTTCCTTTAATCGCTTTTTTAATTCGTTCATTAGCTAATGCTACATATTTTTCAACAACCTCGGACCCTATACCTCGGCGCTTGTTTTTAATAGCCGCGACAATAGTTGTGCCCGTACCCAAAAATGGATCGAACACCCAATCTCCTTCATTGCTCATTGAAAGAACCATTCGCTCAATAAGCTCAACTGGAAATTGACAGGGATGATCGGTTTTTTCTACATGGTTACTTTTAACATTTGGAATGTCCCATACGTCTCCAGGATTTTTCCCAAGCGGATTACATGAGTATTCTCCCGCCTTGGGACCTTTAAAATATTTCTTTGCAGGATATTTCTGCGGAATTCTTATGGGGTCTAAATTAAAAATATAATCTTTTGTGTTTCGGGTAAACCAAATAATTGCTTCATAGCGCCCAGAAAACCTCTTTGAACAATGCAAGCCGTGTTCAAAATGCCAGATAATCCTATTCCGCATTACTAATCCAAGATCATTAAATATTGGATAAAGAATTGTATCAAGAGGAATTATTTTTCCATCCTCAACATAGTTTCCTACTTGCCAACAGATACTTCCTTGATCAGAGAGAACACGCACACATTCCTCTATCACTGCAACCTGCTGATTAATATATTCTTGTAATTTCAATTTCCTTTCATATTCCTTCCCGATGTTATAAGGAGGAGAAGTTGCTATAAGTTGGATTTTTCTATCAGGTATTTGTTTGAGCAACTCAAGACAACTACCATGATATACAACAACATGTTCTTTTTGATCAAAACTATTTGATATATTTATTGTATTTCTTGTAAACATAAAAACACCACACCATATCTTAAATTACGTTTCTATTTTTATACTCAACATGTTAATTTATTCTTGTGTCATAACATTATTTCCTCTATCAGTTATTTTTTATTAAGATATAAGCCGTTTCATTTTCTTTATTTTAAGCAACTGGGACTTTTTGTTTTTCTTTTAAATCTTTGGTTTCTTTAACGGATTTAATTTCTTCTTTCGTGAAACCAACTTTAATTTTTATTTCTTTTTCTAATTTTTTAGTCATTTCAGGATTTTCTTTTAAAAATTGTTTGGCATTTTCTCTGCCTTGACCTAATCTCTCACCGCCATAGGTATACCAGGCTCCGCTTTTTAAAATAACTCCCTGTTCAGACCCAATATCTAAAATACATCCTTCTTTGGAAATTCCTTCGCCGTAAACTATATCAAATTCAGCTAGCTTAAAAGGTGAAGCTACTTTATTTTTGGCAACTTTTACTCTTACTCTGTTACCGACAATGTCCGCTCCCTGCTTCAATGAATCAATTCTTCTTATGTCTAACCTTACAGAAGCATAAAATTTTAGCGCTCTGCCTCCGGGAGTTGTCTCAGGATTGCCAAACATTACTCCAATTTTTTCTCTCAACTGATTGATAAATATAGCCGTTGTGTTTGACTTGTTAAGCGAACCAGCTAACTTTCTAAGCGCCTGAGACATTAAACGGGCCTGAAGTCCTATAAAGGAATCTCCTATCTCTCCTTCGATTTCAGCCTTAGGAACCAACGCGGCAACTGAATCAATAATTAACGCGTCAATCGCTCCGCTTCTTATAAGCATATCCGCAATTTCTAGTGCCTGCTCTCCCGTGTCGGGCTGAGAAACAAGAAGATTGTCCATATCTACTCCAAGCTTGCGGGCATAAACAGGATCCAGTGCATGTTCGGCATCAATAAAAGCGGCAATACCTCCTTTTTTCTGGGCTTCTGAGATAATCTGTAAAGCAAGTGTCGTTTTACCTGAAGATTCGGGACCAAATATTTCTACTATCCTGCCTCTTGGAACACCTCCCACGCCAAGAGCCAAATCAAGCGAAAGCGCTCCTGTGGGAATAACCTCTATATCAAGATGAGAATCCTCCCCTAATTTCATTATCGCGCCTTTGCCGAATTGTTTTTCAATCTGAGACAAGGTAATATCTAAAGCTTTATCTCGTTCCATTTTTCCTCCTCCAATACTAAATGTTGGTGAATTAATCTAAATGCATTCTATACGAACATATGTTTACTGTCAATCACTTTTTAAAAAAATTTTTTCAAGAGCGGTATATTGAGCGCCTTTCGGGCTAAGCTGGCTTTGAAATAAAACTATTTTATCAACTAAAATTTCTTTACGGGAAAATTTTAATAACGCTTCTGATTCCAGCGCTTCTTTAAGATCATCCGGCTGTTTGAATCTGGCAATTGTTATATGTGACTTAAAATCTTTTTTTTCTTCCTTAAAACCCAAGGAAGAAAGAGATTCTGTAACTAATCGTTGAAGCTCCAGAATTTTTTCATTGCCTTTGGTCGCGCTAATCCAAAAAACACGGGGTCTTCTATTTGAAGGAAAACCGCCAAAGCCGCCTATATCAAATGAAAATGAACCAAAATCGTAAACAGCTTTTTTTAACGCGTCTTTGATTTCTTCAGCCTGCTCGCGTGAACATTCTCCAAGAAACTGCAAGGTAAGGTGTAAATTGGAAGGATTTATCCAGCGGGCATTTTTCAGCTTCGAACCAACATAATCTTTAATTTCATAAAGAGAATTTTGCACCTCGGCTGGCAATTCTATCGCCACAAATAACCTCAATTTATCCTCCTTAAGAAATTTCATTTTTTGGATTTTTATAATTATCAAGCAAAAATAATCTTAAAATATTAAGAGCATTATTGACCGCTTTTGTTTTTATGTCTTTTCGTAAACCTTCAAAATTATATTTATTGCATAAATTAGAAAACTTAGAAGAAAGAGCAATGAAAACCAAACCAACAGGTTTATCTTCCGTTCCTCCGGAAGGGCCAGCAATGCCGGTAACGCTAATTCCAATATCACTATCAAATAAGCACCTGACACCGCTTGCCATTTCCAAAGCCGTTGTCTCACCTACCGCCCCATATCTGAGCAGTGTCTTGTTTGAAACACTTAATAATTTATTTTTTGATTCATTGTTGTAACAAATTGTTCCTCCCAAAAAATAATTTGAACTTCCCGGAACATCTGTTAATCTATCGCTCAGCCTGCCGCCTGTGCAGGACTCTGCAACAGACAATTTTAACTCATACTCTTTCAATAAATTTCCCGTTATGCTTTCAAGAGTATCAGCGCCGGTGCCGTAACTATATTCTGCGAGTTCGTTACGTAACATATCTTCTTCTATTTTTTGACTGCTAATGGTTAAAGAAATATCTCCATTATTATTTTCTATGTTAAAATTAATTTTTTCATCGATGGTTTTTAGTTTTTCCTCCAAAAGTTCTTCGGAAATTCCAAATAATTTAAAAACCCTGGTTTCCATTGGTCTCACACTCGTTTTCCTCTTTTATCGGAGAAACAAAGAATATGAAAATTGTCAGGCGGGACGCCTGACCTACGGCCCGGTAGAACAGCCGTCTCGGCTGTCCTCTATCCTCATCCCTCAGGCAAAATAATATGCCTTGCTTTAATCAGATAATCAATCCCGGAAATCACTGTTAAAAGAACTGCTATGAACATTAAACCGTCTGCTATTGAAACATTTTTAACATAAAAGAAAGGTTTTAAGATATAAACTATTATTGCTATGACCTGAAAGATTGTTTTTATTTTTCCCAGTGCAGAAACTTCGATAATTTTATTTTCGCCCATCGCGACTAGTCTTAAGCCTGAAACCGTAAATTCTCTTGCAATAATTATCATCGCTACCCATCCTGAAAGATAATTTAAATCTACGAGGGAAACAAGCGCGGCAGAAATCAAAAGTTTGTCAGCAACCGGATCCAGAAATTGACCAAAAAGAGTAATTTTATTCTGAACCCTTGCTATATACCCATCAACGCTGTCTGTAATTGCTGCAATGGTAAAAATAAATGCCGCAATGTATGAACCAACAGGCTGAATGGATTTAAGTAAAATAAAAAACATAAAGACTGGTATTAAAAGAATCCGCGTAATTGTGATTCTGTTAGCCAAATTAGGCATTAATTTCTCCCAAAAAATCATAATTCTCTGTTGATTTTATTTTAATCTTAACAAAATTGCCTATTTTTAAACTTTTATCTTTAAAGCTTTTTATTAAAACACTGCCATCAACTTCTGGCGCTTGTCTGAAGATTCTTCCCTCGCAATCAAAGCCTCCTTCACAAGAAACCTTTTCTATCAAAACATTAAATGTCTTATTTATCAAAGATTCATTGATTTTAAAGGATATAGAATCAGCAATCGCCCTGATTTGATCATATCGATATTGTTTCAACTTGGCTGTTGTGTGATTTGGATATAAAGCCGCGGCCGTGTCTTCTTCTTTTGAATACTGAAATATGCCAGCGTAATCAAATTCTGCCTCTTTTATAAAAGAAACCAATTCTTTAAAATCACCTTCTGTTTCGCCGGGAAAACCCACAATAATCGAAGTTCTGATTGCTAAATCAGGAATCTTTTTTCTTAATTTCGAGATAAGAGCAAGATAATCCTTTCCTGTGCCCCATCGTTTCATCATTTTAAGGATTTTTGGACTGGCATGCTGAAATGGAATATCCAGATAATTACAAATTTTTTCATTATCTGTTATTGATTGAATTAATTCATCAGAGATACCTTCTGGTTGGAGATAAAGCAGCCGAATCCACTCTATTTTTGGAATCTTCAGGAGAGAATTAAGTAAGCTTATAAGATTTGAACCGTTGTTTAAGTCAATTCCATATTTTGTAATATCCTGACCAATCAAACAAATTTCTTTAACGCCATTTTTGACCAGAGTTTCAGCCTCGTTAACCAAAGACTCAATTGATTTGCTTCTATATCTTCCTCTGATGAATGGAATTGCGCAAAAAGAACAAAAATTATTGCATCCATCTGAAATTTGAAGATATGCGGATGGATTTTTATTTATATTTCTGAATTCACTCGGGCTGATTGTAGATGGATTAGAATCAACGTTTTTGATTCGCTTTCCGTTTAAAACTTCCTTTATCACAACATCAAAAACATCTGCTTTCAGGATGCCAACCACTGCGTCAATTTCCGGCATTTCTTTTAACAATTCGTCCGGATACCTCTGAGCAAGACAACCCGCGGCAATTAAAGCTTTACACCTGCCGTTATTTTTGTATTCCGTTAATTCTAAAATTGTATCGATGGCTTCTTGTTTGGCTATTTCTATAAAACCGCAGGTGTTTACAATAATTACATCTGCGTCTTGGGGTTCTGAAATAATTTTTAAATTTTTATTTTTTAAATAACCCTCAATGTATTCACTCTCAACTGTATTTTTAGCACAGCCAAGAGTAACCATTAGAATTTTTATATTTTGTATTTGATTCATTTTATTCTCTAAGATGACTTAAGTTAATACTTATTTTAAATCAAAAATCAAAGATTAAAAAATCAAAAATACATATTAAAATGAAAAAATTACAATGCATCCTTTGGGGTCATTTTTAAATTTTAATTTGTCATTTTAATTTTTGACTTTTTCATTTTGATTTTTATTCTTCGCCCATCGCCTCTTGCCGCTAGCCCATCTTCATCTATAATTAATAAACTGCAAGGGAATTCCAAAATCTTTTTCTTTTATATTCTTAATTACAGCCTGAATATCATCCTTATTTTTTCCGCTTACTCTTACTTTGTCTCCCTCAACCTGAGTGTTAACCTTTATCCCCAAAGTCTTTATGAATTTATTTATCTCCCTTGCCTTTTCGGAAGAAACTCCCGAAACTATGCCTATTTTTTGTCTTACTCTTCCTTTGGCAGCTTCTTCAACTTTTCCATAGTCAAGACTTTTAAGAGAAACATCTCGTTTTACCATCTTAGACTGAAGCACATCAATTATGCTTTTCAACTTGTATTCATCGGATGTCAAAATCTCAATTTCTTCTGCTTCAAAAACAATCATACTGTCTGTATTTTTGAAATCGTATCTGGTCTGGATTTCCTTTTTAGTCTGATTAACTGCATTGTCAACTTCCTGAAAATTAACCTGAGAAACTATATCAAAAGAACTTTCTTTTGCCAATTTTAATCCTCCCGATTTTTTAGAATTTCAAAATCATCCATAGTCATTAAAACCGCCCGCGGCTTACTGCCTTCATGTCCGCCAATAACTCCTTTTTCCTCAAGCATATCAACCAAACGCGCTGCCCTGCTGTAGCCTACATGAAGACGTCTCTGGAGCATTGAAATTGATGCCTGACCGGTTAATATTACCAGCTCCATCGCCTGATCGAGCAAATCGTCATGAAAATCGCCATGAGAAATCCTAGACTTGCTGTTCTCTAAAATTTCTTTTCTATAATCTGCTTCTCTTTGATTCCTTATAAATTTAGTTACTGCCTCTATTTCATCCTCGCCAACCATTGCTCCTTGTATTCTTCTTGGTTTGGATGCGCCGGGTCCACTAAACAACATATCACCTTTACCAATCAATTTTTCAGCGCCTGCTGTATCCAGAATAACTCTTGAATCCATTTGGGAAGAAACAGAAAACGCAATTCTGGAAGTAATATTTGCCTTAATAAGACCTGTAATTACATCGACAGAAGGTCTTTGGGTAGCAACAATAAGATGAATCCCAACCGCTCTGGCAAGCTGAGCTAACCGACAAATCATATCTTCTACCTCTGAAGCGGCAACCATCATAAGATCTGCCAATTCATCAATTATTATCACAATATAGGAAAGCGGCTCAAAACCATCAAACTCCTTGCTTCTCTTACTGTTTAAAACCTTGTTGTATGAATCTATGTTTCTTACCCCCACCCCGGCTAACAATTTAAACCGCTCTTCCATTTCATGAACAGCCCAGCCAAGCGCTGTTGGAGCGCGTTTTATATCTGCTATTACCGGAATCAACAAATGGGGTAAATTGTTAAATAAATTTAATTCAATTCTTTTAGGATCAATCAGAATAAATTTTAACTGATCAGGATGCCCCCGCATTAAAAGAGAAGTTAAAATACTGTTTATGCAAACACTTTTACCCGATCCTGTTGCTCCTGCGATTAATAAATGAGGCATATCTCCCAAATCAGCTAAAACCGGCTGGCCCGCAATATCCTTGCCAATAGCAATTGTTAATGTGCTAGCGGATTTTTTGGCTTCATCTGTGTCCAGAATATCCCCCAATGTAACAGCATCTTTTTGTTTGTTGGGTGCCTCTATGCCAACTGCTGATTTGCCGGGGATAGGAGTTAAAATACGAACATCAGGAGTTGCCAGCGCCAAGGAAATATCATCTGACAAGCTTGATATTTTGTTTACCTTGACACCAGAAGCAAGCTGAATTTCAAATCTGGTAACTGTCGGTCCTTTTATAACCTTTGAAACTTTTGCGTCAACATCAAAGTTTTCCAATGTCTGTTCGAGAATTTTAATGCTTTCGTTTATACTCTTGCGGCTTAAACCAGATGATGAAATACCCTTTTTAAGCAAAGTTAAAGGAGGAAGAATATATTTATCTTCTGCCGATGGTATCTTTGGCGGCGTTTTGGCTTCCTGAATCTC
This sequence comes from Actinomycetota bacterium, assembly GCA_016208465.1. Classification (GTDB taxonomy): domain Bacteria; phylum Actinomycetota; class Aquicultoria; order JACQXZ01; family JACQXZ01; genus JACQXZ01. Next base: position 23,348 of record JACQXZ010000064.1, on the reverse strand, counting down.
TTCAGTAGCGCCTTTTTCAGGCAATATATTTTTTAAAGAAATTTCTCCTGATTTCTTGGCTCCATTTACGTCAATTATTACCGGCCGTTTGCTTTCTTTTTCATAAGTTTTTTCTTCTTTCTTCTCAGCTTTAGATGCTTTTCGTTTTTCTCTTAATTCACAAACCCAAGACCACAAACGAGAAAATAAATCTACCAGTGATATATTTGAAGCAATTAAAACACCTAATACCAAAAGACCCGATAATATCAGATAAGAACCTGCTTGTCCTGTCAGGCTCCGCAACACATAATCAATACCTGCTCCTATAACTCCTCCATATTCTTTACTCAGCTCTAAATCAAAATTTTTTTCTGTCGGTACATTAAGGTGAATAATTGCAATTAAACTTAAAAAACAAATAGCTAAACCTAAACCTGAGGTAAAAGTATCAACGTCTGGGCGCTTAATAATAAAGGTTATGCCCCAGATAAGAATAAACAACGAAATTAAATAACGTCCAAACCCTACTGAAACCCCAAGAGACAAATCGGTATAACTTCCAACAATACCCGTGGCGCTACTAAACGTGCTAATAATTAAAAACAAGGCAAAAATTATTAGAGCTACTCCGTAAATATCCCCTAAAAGATTATAAAGCGATAATTTTTTATTACTTGTTTTTTTTGAATTTTTACCCATTTTGATGGACCCTCTCTTAATAAATCCCAAATTACAATATCCAAATTACAAATAAGCTCCAATTTCCAATGTCCAAATAATTCAAACTGACATGAAATGTCATCCTGAGGAGCTTGCGACGAAGGATCTCCTGGAGAGATGTTTTTGAAGATTCTTCGCTTCGCTCAGAATGACAGCATAGCTGTCAGTTTTGGATTTTTGAATTTTGTTCATTGGAATTTATTTGGTATTTGGTGCTTGTTATTTGTTATTTACACTTTAGTGCCAAAACGACTTAACCAAAATAAATCCTATCCCTAAAAACCAACAATAAAACGCAAAAACATCAAGTTTTCTTTTCTGCAAATATTTAAGCAAAAACTTAATGCACAAATAACCTGCTATTGCAGACGCTATAAAACCAGCCAGATAATTTATCCAGCCATCTCCATTTAACACTCTTAAAAATTCACCCAACCTGTCAAGGGCGGCAATAGAAATTATTGGTATTGACAGCAAAAAAGAAAATCTTGCGGATTCTTCTCTACTTAAACCTCTGAATAATCCAGCGGAAATCGTTGCTCCGGAACGCGAAATTCCCGGGGCAACAGCAAATCCCTGAGCTAATCCAATTACCAGGCTATCAATAATATTCATTCTTTTTAATGCTTTTTCCTGCCTGCCAATTCTTTCACTCAACCAGAGTAAAATACCTGTTATAAGTAAAAGTGACGCAACCAGAAATGGTCTTTCAAAAAGCTTTTCAAATTCACTTTTAAAAATGTATGCAATAACTGAAGTTAAAAGTGTCCCGCTAAAAAGAAACAAGACTAACTTTTCTGTTGAATCTTCACCTATCTGCCTTTTCTTTAATATATTAAAAAGCGCAGCAATTAAAACCCTTAAATCGCTTTTAAAATAAACAATTACAGCAACCAGAGTTCCTAAATGAAGGATTAAATCAAAACCAATTGAAGGAAGAGGCCAGTTTAGAAGTCGGGGGATAAGCACGAGATGCGCAGAACTGCTTATTGGTGCAAATTCACTTAACCCTTGGACAAATCCCAAAAATATTGATTGAAAAAGAGTCAATAATTTCCCCTTTGTTTATGTAATAAATCTATTTTAAAAACCAAGAATTTCCTTTTTAAAAACAGCCTGATGAATATCACCCTGACTAACAATGCCTACTAGTTTCTTGTTTTCAACTACCAGAACCCGGCGAATCTTCTCCAATAACATCAATGAGGCAACCTTCAGCGCTGGCGCATCTGGTGAGACAGAAATCACATCTTTTGTCATTAAATCTAATGCCTTTAAATTTGTAACATCATTGTATCGTTTTTCCATTTCTTCAAAATCCATATTCCGAAACAAATCTTCGTGAAACTCCCCATAAGTGGGATAAATCGCTTTGAGAATATCTTTTTCTGATATAATACCAACTGGCTCTCCCTTGCTGTTTACAACCGGAACACCACTAATTCTGTATCCATAAATAAGTTCCACAATTTTTTTGATTGAATCGTCTGGACTAGCTGTATAGATAGTTTTTGTCATTATTTCTCCGATTTTCATCGTCGATTCCTCCTTTAAATCAGAGCACAGAAGACAGGTGCCAGAAGTCAGACTTTCTGTATTCTGTATTCTGTCCCTTAAAACTCCATTATTACAGGTACAATCATTGGACGGCGGCGTGTTTTTTCGTACAAATATTTACTTAAAACATTCCTCACCCGAGACCTTAAGACCGCCCAGTCTGTAATTTCCTCTGATGCCGCTTCTTCCAGAGCCTGCCGCACTTTTTCCCGCGCTTCATTAATCAACTCACCCGATTCTCTCATATAGACAAAACCACGGGAAACTATATCAGGGCCAGCCACAACTTCGCAGGTCTGCCTGTTAATTGTAGCTACTACAACAAATATTCCATCCTGAGATAATTGCTGGCGATCTCTTAATACCACATCGCCTATATCTCCAACGCCCAGCCCATCAACAAAAACATCCCCGGCAGTAACCTTGGTTTTCACCTCAGCGGTTTTTTTATCAATCTGAACAACATCACCATTCTCCAGAATAAATATATTCTCTTCTGAAACGCCTAGTTCTCTGGCCAGTGCCGCATGATGCTGTAAATGTCTGTGTTCACCGTGAATAGGAATAAAATATTTCGGACGAATAAGATTAAGCATCAACTTTAACTCTTCCTTGGCGGCATGACCTGAAACATGAACATCAGAAATGGACTCGTAATAAACTTCTGCGCCGCATCTGAAAAGCTGATCGATTGTTCGTTGAACCGCTTTTTCGTTTCCCGGTACCGGTGTCGCAGAAATAATTACCGAATCGCCTTTGGTAATCTCTACGTGTTTATGGTTTCTGGATGCCATTCGCGTTAACGCGGAAAGCGGCTCGCCTTGACTTCCTGTGCAAAGAACAACTACTTTTGATAAAGGAAGATTAACAATCTCATGCGTATCAATCGTTAAGTCACTCGGGATATTAAGATAGCCCAACTTTGACGCAATATTTACATTATCCACCATACTCCGCCCGCAAATTGCAACTTTACGGTTGTTTTTCCCAGCGGCATCAATTATCTGCTGAATCCTGTGAATATGAGAAGCAAAGCAGGCAGCAATAATGCGATTTTGTGTTTTTTCAAATATTTCTCCAATCGTATCTCCCACAGTCCTTTCGGGCAAAGTATAACCCGGAAGTTCTGCGTTCGTGCTGTCTGAGAGAAATGCCAACACCTGCTGATTAGCAAGAAGAGCAAATTTTCCAAACTCAGTCAATTTGCCATCTATGGGAGTCTGATCAATTTTAAAATCCCCGGAATGAAGCACAATTCCCACCGGTGTATGGATAGCAATAGCAACCCCATCAGGAATACTATGATTTACCCTTATGAACTGAAGACGAAAACTGCCAATTGTAACATCATTTTCCGGTTTTATCTCCCTCAACTTTAGGTTTTTTGAAAGTCTGTGCTCTCCTAATTTTCCTTTTGCCAGTCCCAAGGTTAGCTTTGTTCCGTAAACTGGAACATTTATCTCCTTCAATAAATAAGGAAGCGCGCCAATGTGATCTTCGTGACCATGAGTTAAAAAAACGGCTAAGATTCTTTCTTTATTTCTTTTTAAATATGAAAAATCAGGCAAAACCAAATCTATGCCCAGCATTTCTTCTCTTGGAAACATTAAACCTGCATCAATTACTATTATATCTGCCCCGTATTCAACAACCAGCATATTTTTTCCAACTTCACCTAAACCTCCAAGAGGAATCAATTTTAATTTTCGTGATTTAACCAAATTACAACTCCTTTAAAATACGTAAGGTGTAAGACGTGTATAGCCGAAACTTCCAGTCTTGGCTATTCATATTCGCGACTTAGAGCTTCGGACTTTATTCCCTATTACCCATCGCCTATAACCTGCCTTACGCCTCACACCTTACGCCTTACATTATTTCTAATTTTTTTATTATCTCCTTAAGTCCTACAACTTCATCCTTATTTGCTTCGACCAAAGGCAGTCTTAAACCACCTACGTTTAAACCAATAAGATTTAAACCAGCCTTGACCATTATTGGATTTGTCATAACAAATAATTCTTTAAACAAAGGCAGAAGACGAAAATGAATTTCTGCCGCCTTTTTATACAAACCTTTTTTGTAAGCGTTTATCATTTTTTGAATGTCTTTTCCAACGAAATGAGATGCCACGCTTATAACACCACAGCCGCCTAATGCAAGTATGGGAAGTGTTAATGAATCGTCGCCGCTGTAAACATAGAAACTATTTCCTGTCTCTGCCGCAATTTTTGAAATCTGTTCCATGTTTCCGCTGGCTTCTTTAACCGCTACAATGTTTTTTATCTTAGAAAGTGTAATCACTGTTGACGATTCAATATTACAGCTCGTCCTTGAAGGAACATTGTAAAGAATTACCGGCAATGATGTACTGCCAGCAATTGCCTTAAAATGATTGATAAGTCCCTTTTGGGGAGGTTTATTATAATAAGGAGCAACAAGCATGCACCCATCAACGCCTGTTTTCTCTGCCTCTTTAGTCAATTCAATACTCTCTGATGTGCAATAATTTCCTGTTCCGGCAATAACTTTTCCTTTTCTACCCACCGTACTTTTAACTATTCTAAACAGTTCTATTTTTTCTTCTTTTGAAAGAGTCGGTGATTCGCCGGTTGTCCCTGACACTACCACACCATCTGAACCATTTTTAATTAAATATAAAGCCAATTCTGCTGCTTTTTCATAATCAACACTTTTATCTTTCTTGAAAGGTGTCACCATCGCTGTAAGAACCTGTCCAAACTGACTCATAATTTTTCTCCTCCTCCCATAATGTTCCTAATATCAGATTACACTAATTAAAAGTCACAAGTTATAGGTCACAAAGTCACAAGTTATAGGTCACAAAGTCACAAGTTATAGGTCACAAAGTCACAAGTTATAGATTTCAACTTTTTTCTCTTATTTTTCTTCACCTGTGACCTGTGACTTGTGACTCTCTAAACCAAAATCCTTTCAATTATAATACCACTCTAATTATTAATATTCAAAATTACAAAGGGGCGAGAGGCTAGGGGTCAGCGGCAATAAGGATGAATAGTTTAAACTTTCAATCTAGCCCCTACGACCTATCGCCTCTTGCCTATAGCCCATTAACCTCAAACTTAAAGTTTTTTCTACCCACGATTTTTTTTAAATTATTAAATTTCAAGCAAACATTCGAGGCCATAAGTGAGACCGGGTCGGTCTTTAACTGCTTTTATTGCCATAATTACACCCGGCATAAACGAAGTTCTGTCAATTGAATCATGACGAATTTTTAATGTCTGACCCTGACCGCCAAAAATAACCTCTTGATGCGCCACAAGTCCCGGAAGCCTGACGCTATGAATATGAATATTTTTATACTCCCCGCCACGAGATCCTTTTATCGTTTCTTTTTCGTTTGTTTTGGCCGGCGCTGCTTCAATCATCTCGGCTGTCTTAATAGCTGTCCCGGATGGAGCATCGGCTTTCTGGTCATGATGCAATTCAATAATTTCAACATTTGGAAAATATTTAGCCGCTATTCCGCTTAATCTCATCATTAAAACTGCTCCGATTGCAAAATTTGGAGCAATAAAAACATTTGCTTTAATATTTTCTTGCAAAGACTTTACCTCATCAAGATTTTCAGAGCTAAGGCCAGTCGTTCCAACAACAGTATGAATATTTAGCTTAATTGCGGTTTTTATATTATTCATCACAGATGATGGATGAGTAAAATCAACCATTACATCGGCGCTTGTTGTTCTTAAAACATCTTCCAGATCTTCTCTAATAGTCAAATCGCTTTTGATATCAAATAATTCGGATAATTTTTTATTTATAAAGTTTTTATCAACCACTCCAACAAGCTTAAGCTCAGAATCATTTTCAACAGCTTTACAAACTTCTTTTCCCATTTTTCCAGCCGCTCCAACAACGACTATTTTAAGCACAATTTATCATTCCTTTATTTTATTTCAAGACCGAACTAGATAAAAATCAAAAATTTCAAACAACAATATCCAAATCCCAAATAAGCTCCAATGTTCGAATATGAAAAAAATCAAAAATAAAAGATAAAAAATACATATCAAAACGAAAAAATTATAATGCAAGATTCAAGTGATCAATAAGATCGTTTTAGGAATTTCTCCTTTAGACCTCAAACCTTTGACCTAAGACCTATATGTTTAGCATTCATCTTTGAATTTTAACTTGTCATTTTAAGTTCCTTCGCTTTGCTCAGGACAAGTTTTATTTTTGATTTTAAACTTATTTGGTGCTTGAAATTTGTTATTTATAAATCTCCAGTTTACAATTCGATCCCGATTAATCGGAGTCGCCTACCTTTCCAACAAATGAGATAAATCCTTTGTTTTAAAAGGACCTATTACAGTGAGAACCATTTTGTTTGGATCAAAAATATTCCTTATTATTCGTTTTACATCATCCAAAGTAACTTTGTCTATTCTCTCTACTAATTCATCTAACGACAAAAATTCACCTTCACACAATTCAAATTTTCCCAAACGGCTCATCCTGTGGCTGGTGCTTTCAAGACTTAAAACCAATTCGCCTTTTAAATGATTTTTTGAACGGTCTAATTCTTCTAGCATTACACCATCCTCAACAAGTTTAGCTATTTCTTCCTGAATTAACCTTACCACCTGTTCGGTTTTAGAAGGTCTTGTTCCGGCATAAATACTAAACAAACCAGTTTCGGAATATAAAGAACTATATGAGTAAATAGAATACACCAGACCTTTCTTCTCTCTTATCTCCTGAAAAAGACGAGAGCTCATTCCGCCGCCTAAAATATTGTCAAGAATTGCGAGCGCAAATCTATCTTCGTGTTTGGCATATAAACCCTGTGTTCCATAACATATATGTGCCTGCTCTGTATTTTTATTATAAACAGCAATATGAGATTCTACTTCCGGCACAAACAATTTTCTTGTAAAAGCAATTTTCCCATTTAAAACAAAATATTTATTTATTAATGAAACCAGTTCATTATGATCAATATGACCCGCCGCGGCAACTACAATATTGTTTGAAACATAATGCTGTTTGAAAAAATTAACTACTTCTTCTCTTGTAAAATTACTTACAGTATCCATATGACCTAATACTGCTTTGCCTAAAGGATGATTGCTCCAGAGCTCAGAAGCAAAAAGATCGTGAATTCTGTCGTCAGGAGTATCTTCGTAAAGATTAATTTCTTCCAGAACAACTTCTCTTTCTGAGGAGATATCGTTTCCTCTGAAAAGCGTATTTTGAAGCATATCAGATAAAATCTCTACACCAATAGGAACGTGTTCATCGAGCAAACGAGCATAAAAACAAGTATATTCCTTAGCGGAAAATGCGTTTAGCTCTCCGCCGAGCGAATCAAAAGTTTCTGAAATCTGCCGGGCAGAATACTTTTCTGTTCCTTTAAACAACATATGTTCTAAAAAATGTGACGCGCCGCTTAGTTCTTCCGCTTCATCTCTCGACCCAACACCAACCCAAAAACCAAGAGTAACCGAACGAACCTGAGGAAGCATCTCTGTTAAAACACGAATCCCGTTATCAAGAATGCTTCTATTGAAAACCATAGAATCTTACTCCTATTCTAAACCGATACTAATTTCTTCTCTATCTCAACTCTCTAGCCCATCCGCTATTTATTCAACGTTACCAAACCTAACAAAGTTAAATTAATCCTGTTTTGCCTGTCAACTTCATATACCTCAACCTTAACTTTATCTCCAACATTTACAACATCTTCAACTTTTTCAACTCTTTTATCTGAAAGACGTGAAATATGAATCAAGCCTTCCTTGCCGGGAGTAATCTCAACAAAAGCTCCAAAGTTAGTTACTCTTGTTACAATGCCAAGATACTTATTGCCAACTTCTATTTCTTCTACTATCTGATCTATATACCGCTTTGCTCTATCACTCATTTCTACATCTTTGCCGGCAATGAAAACAGTTCCATCATCTTCGATATCAATACTTACACCTGTTTCTTCAATTATTCCTCTGATAATTTTTCCTCCGGGACCAATTATTTCTCTGATTTTATCAGTAGGAACTTTAAAACTGATGATCCTTGGCGCATGAGCCGACATTTCTTCACGCGGCTTGCCGATAGCGCTGTTTATCTTGTCAAGAATATATAATCTTGCTTCTTTCGCCTGATTTAATGCGGCTTCAAGAATTTCCTTGTTAACCCCCGGAACCTTTATATCCATTTGAAAAGCAGTTATTCCTTCCGCTGTTCCGGCTACTTTAAAATCCATATCGCCAATATGATCTTCTATTCCCTGAATATCAGTCAGAACTTCAAATTTGTTATCTTTTAAAACAAGACCCATCGCTATTCCCGCAACAGGAGCTTTTATGTTTACTCCGCCATCCATTAAGGCTAATGTGCTTCCGCACACGCTTGCCATAGAAGAAGAACCGTTTGACTCTAAAACTTCCGAAACCAGTCTGGCTGTATAAGGAAAATCTTCCCCTGAAGGAATAACCGGAAGCAATGCTCTCTCAGCAAGAGCGCCGTGCCCTATATCTCTTCTTTTTGGTCCCCGCAAAAAACCAATTTCTCCTACACTAAATGGAGGAAAATTATATTGATGCAGAAAACGACGTGATTCTTCTATATCAAGATTATCAATAGTCTGAGCATCGCTCGCGGTACCAAGAGTGAGAACGGTTAAGACCTGAGTCTGACCACGGGTAAACAATCCGCTCCCATGAGCCCGCGGCAATAATCCGACTTCACAACTAATCGGTCTAATCTCGTTTGTTTTACGTCCATCCGGCCGTCTTTTCTCTTCTAAAACAAGCTTTACAAATTCTTCCTTTTCTACTGTTTTAAATATTGCATTTACTTGTGCTTTTAATAATTTACTTTTTTTCGCCAGCTCTTCTACTTCACCAGCAACACCCTCATAAGCAATATCTGAACTCTCTGGCTCCAAAGAAGTATGGTCTTTAAATTTTTCGATTGCTTCTTTTCTGATTTCAGAAAGCGCTTCTTCGCTTTCTTCTTTCTTTTTTATCTTAATTGCTTCTGCAATTCTTGAGGTAATAAATACTCTCACTTCTTTTTCCAGCTCGGGATTAATCTTTAATGATTCGAAAGACATTTTTTCTATCGGACCATTAATCTTTTCATGTTCTTCTCTCAATTCCAATTGAGTGTCTATTATCCTTCTAACAGCATCATGCCCGCGCGTCAAAGCTTCCAGAGCAATATCTTCCGGAACAAACTTGGCTCCTCCTTCAACCATAAGGATTGCTTCCTTTGTTCCAGCAACAACAATATCCAATTCGCTATTAATAATATCCTGAAAAGTTGGATTTATTAACCAGTTGTCGCCAATTTTTCCAACTCTGACTGCTCCGATCGGACCATTGAAAGGAATTTTTGAGATGGTGAGAGCCGCAGAAGCGGCATTTAAAGCCAGTACGTCCGGGGAATTAACCTGATCAGCGCTTAATACTGTAATTATTATCTGAACATCGTTGCAAAAACCTTTTGGGAAACTTGGTCTTAAAGGTCTATCTATCAAACGAGCCGTTAGCGTTGCTTTTTCACCCGGTCTTGTTTCTCTTTTCACAAAACCACCGGGAAATTTTCCCGCGGCATACATTTTTTCTTCTACGTCGATAGTAAGCGGAAAAAAATCTGCTTCTTCACGTGAATCTTTGGAAACAACGGCTGTGACCAATACCGCTGTCTCTCCATACTGCGCCAGAACCGCTCCGTCAGCCTGCTTTGCCAGCCTGCCTGTTTCAATGGAAAATTCTCTGCCTTCCACATCTGCTTTTACTCTACAGACATTTGCCATATTAAATTTTTGCCTCCTAAATATATAGCAACCAATGACGTTAAAGTCATTGGTTATCACTTTTCATTTACATTAAAGCTTCTAATTTTTAGCAAGACTAAAGCCTTGCCTTACTTGTGCCTTGTGACTTGTGACCTTTACTGGCTTCTTATTCCCAATCTTCCAATTAAAGTTTTATGTCTCTCAATATCAACTTTCTTGAGATAACTCAACAATCTTCTTCTCTGCCCAACCATTTTTAATAAACCCCGACGAGAATGATAATCTTTTTTGTGTGTTTTAAGATGTTCTGTTAAGTCACTAATTCGATTGGATAATATAGCTACCTGAACTTCTGGCGAACCTGTGTCCTGCTCATGAAGCTGAAAATCCTTTATAATTAAACTTTTCTTATCTCCGGGCATTACCAACTCCTCTTTCACCTCCTAAGTAATAAAATCCCCTTCTACCGGGAAAACGGCGGTGATTCGTTATCCCAGTAAAGGCTTAACTCGTACAAAAATAATCTTATCACACTTTATATATTCAGTAAATAACAAATCTACCCTCTGTTAATGTATAGGAAATTATAATTCTGGACAGGTCAGGAGACCTGACCCTATCCGAGGATAGAATCGGGTCTCCTGACCCGATTCTTTTGTTCTTCAACGTTTTAAACCAGTAAATCATTCTCCAATTTTTCAAGAATAGACTTAGCCTCTTCTATATCCTGTTCTATTTGATCAGCCAGCGCTTTTTCGTCTTCAAATTTAGACTGATCTCTGATTTTCTCTACAAATTCTAATTCCACTAACTCACCATAAATGTCATCATTAAAATCAAAAATATGCGCTTCGACAAGGGATTCTTCCCTTGAAAAAGTTGAAGCTTTTCCTATGCTTATAACACATTTTTTCTTTTCATCATTAAACAGAATATATCCTGCATAAACCCCTTCTCCGGGAACAATTGTTCTTTCATCCGTCTCTATATTTGCTGTTCTGTATCCAATAACCCTACCTCTTTTATCTCCTTCAACAACATAACCGTACACTAAGGGAAAATAACCAAGTATATCCTGAACTTCATCTATTCTTCCGTCTTTTAAAAACGACCTGACCCTTGTGCTGCTAATCACGTCGCCTTTTGTTTTTATAAGCGGAACGGCTTCTACTTCAAGATTATGCTCTTCTCCATATTTCTTTAAAAACTCAACATCACCTACTCCATCTTTTCCAAAATGAAAATTCTCACCCACAACAATTGCTTTTATGTTTATTGAACTGCAAATCTTATTCAGAAACTCAGCAGGAGATAGCTGTGAAAATTTCTTTGTGAAACGGATTATCACCAATAAGTCAACATTTAAGGATTCAATTAACTGCGCTTTTAAAGATATACTGGTTAAAATAGGAGGATGACTGCCGGGTTTTATGGTTTCAAGCGGATGCCGGTCGAAAGTGATTACTATGGGCTGAGATCTCTTTCTCATAGCGACCTTTATCGCTTTTTTGATTACAGCCTTGTGTCCCCGATGAACACCATCGAAAAAACCTATAGCCGCAACGCTGGGCAAACTATAATATGGATCCTTTTTAAAACCTTCAGCTATTCTCAATTTTTATCATCCTATCTTCTCATCTTCCAATCTTCCTAACCCGAATGAATCGGAACCAAAAGTCAAAAATTCCAAATCTCAATATCCAAATAACAAATAAGCTCCAATTTCCAATATTTAAATGATCGAAACTGACATGAAATGTCATCCTGAGGAGCTTGCGACGAAGGATCTCATAGAGAGATGTTTTTGAAGATTCTTCGCTTCGCTCAGAATGACAGCATGGCTGTCAGTTTCGGATTTTGAATTTTCCTTAATTGGAATTTGTTTGTTATTTGATAATTGTTAATTGGTGCTTACCTCATATACTTTGCCAGAAATTACACGAATTTGAATTGTAAGCGCCTAATGTCTTCCTAACTTCTCTGTCTACTGTCGTTCCGCCAAACCTTCGCTCATCGATAAAACCTTTTCCTCAATAGTTCCGTTTTTAACAAATTCTTCTACTTCTTCTAAGTTAAAAGAATCTTTTATATGAAAATTGCCCGAAGAAATCCGCTTCAATGATTTTAAAGAAGCAACACACCCCAATGACTTGCCAACATCTTCACAAAGCGAACGAATATACGTTCCTTTTGAACACTTAACCCTAAATGAAACAATCATATTGTCTCTTGAGATATTAAGCATTCTCAAGTTATATATTTTTATCTTCCTTGGTTCTAAATCAACTTTCACTCCGCGACGAGCTAATTTATAGAGTCTTTCGCCGTTAACGCTTATTGCGGAGAAAGCAGGCGGTGTCTGAAGTGACTCTCCAATAAAATTATTGAATACCTGTTTTATATCTGCTTCCTTTATGTCAGAACAATCTTTTTCTTCAACAATTTTTCCTGTTATATCACCTGTATTTGTTCTGATACCAAAAATTATTTCTCCCTCATATTCTTTATCATCACTCTGTAAAAATTGAGTAATTTTCGTGGCTTTTCCTATACATAAAACTAAAACTCCTGTTGCGATTGGATCAAGTGTTCCAGCATGCCCTATTTTTCTTTGCCCCAATATCCTTCTTAATTTCAAAACAACATCGTGTGAGGTTATACCAGAAGGTTTGTTAATAATTAGAATTCCATCCATTTTAAGTCCTAAGTCCGATGTCCTAAGTCCTAAATCTTTCACTCTCCGACTTACCAACATCTTTAATTGCATTTCTCAATAACTCAACTGTTTTGTCTATATCTTCATATGAATTATAACCAGCCGCGTTTCTATGACCGCCGCCTCCAAATCTAACAGCAATTTCATCAACACCAAATGCATCTTTCGAACGAAGACTTACCTTTATTGCTCCATTAGGCATCTTTAAGAAATCTGGCGCTATTTAAAATTTTTCCCAAAAGATTCAGACATCCCAAGGAAGCTCTTTCGTAAACATTTTCAAATACATAAGTTGGTGAAATATCATATTTAATCAACTTTAAAGCATTCTTAAATGTTTTAGACGTTGTGTTGCTGTATTGGAATTTTCCTGTATCGGTTACAATGCCGACATACAAGCAAAGCGCAATATCTTTATCTATTTCCACACCAAGATTTAAACTCAATTTGTATACCATCTCAGAAGACGAAGAACTTTTTTCATCAATGTAGTTTAATGTTCCAAACCTTGTATTGCTTTTGTGATGATCTATATTAATAATATTTTTAGCATTTTTCGCAATTTGTTCCCATGAACCTAATCGTTCAATACTGCCGCAATCCAAAACAATAAAATTCACAAAATCATTATGGTAATCATTTATCGATTTAATTAATTCTACTCCGGGTAAAAATGAATATTGGGGAGGGATTCTCATATCTTTGTCGATGCTCAAAAAAACATTTTTACCCATTTTTTTGAGCAGCATTGCTAATCCTAAAACAGATCCAAACGCATCTCCGTCGGGTTGAACATGCGTTAAAATTACAAATTTATCATCTTTTTTTATCAAATCGACTATCAAATTGAAATCAGATTTTTTTCTCGCCATATTCTTTTATTTTTCCTCTTGATGAATTTTATTAAGAATCTTCGAGATGCGCATAGTAGCCTCTAAAGAGTGATCAATTTTAAAGATTAATTGAGGAATAAATTTTAACCTCAATTCTCTTCCGAGTTTTTTTCTTATATGACCTTTTGCGTTTTCAAGAGCTAAAATAGTTTTTTCAATTTCTCTTTTTTTTTCAAGAATACTAAAAAATATAGTTGCATATTTCAGATCCTGAGTAACTTCCACGTTTGTTATGGTAACAAAACCAATTCGCGGATCTTTAAGGTCTTGATGAAGATATTCGCTTATTATTTTTTTTAAAGATTCAGCCAAACGAACAGAACGAGGATAATCCATTTTGTATCACCCTAACAAAAAGTTGCAAGTCACAGGTCACAAGTTTCTTCACTTGTGTCTTTGTGACTTTGTGTCCTTGTGACTTTTCAACTTCTTACTCATAAGAACTAAATGTGTTAATTCTAAAACTAATAATTGTTGCTTTATTTAAACTTTCAACAGTTTTCTCTATGGTAGTAAGAATTTTTCTTGCCTGATAATCAGAGTCTGAAACGCAGGAAATTCCAATCAATGCCCTTTGCCATAAATCGTTATAATCAATCTCCGCAACTGAAACATTAAATTTATTCCGAATTTTGCTTGTTATACTTTTGACAATCTGTCTTTTATCTTTTAATGAATTAGCTTCAGGCAGAAATAATTCCATTTCTGCGCTACCGATAATCATTTGACTACATTCCTTTTAAACCCTTGCTTTTTCTTTCAAAATAAATGCCTCTATTACATCTCCAGCCTTAACATCCTGAAAATCTTCTAACCCAATACCACACTCAAAACCCTCTTTAACAGAACCAACATCATCTTTAAATCTTCTCAGCGAAGAAATTGTTCCTTCATAAATCACAACACCGTCTCTCACCAATCTCACCTGATCATTGCGCTTTATCTCACCTTCGGTTACAAAAACACCTGCAATAAATCCTATCTTCGGAACCTTAAAAACTTCTCTAATTTCAGCTCTGCCTCGTTCAACTTCTTCAAATTCAGGTTTTAACATACCAATCCTTGCCGCATTAATATCTTCAACAACCTTGTAAATTACCCTATACATTCTCATATCAACATTTTCTTTTACAGCCATCTCGCGAGCTTTGCTGTCTGGTCTTACATTAAACCCAATAATAATTGCATTGGAAGCCGCCGCAAGCATAACATCTGTTTCAGATATCGCACCCACGCCTTTATGAATGATATTTATTTTTACTTCACTTTGATCTAGTTTTAAAAGAGACTCCTCCAGCGCTTCAACAGATCCCTGAACATCGCCCTTTATTACAAGGTTAAGGTCTTGAATTTCTCCTTCCTTAATCTTATTAAATAAATCATCAAGAGTCACATGGCTGGAAATTGTTTTTCGCTCAGACAATTTTTTCTTAATGATTCTTTCCTCTACAATTTGTTTAGCCTCGCGTTCATTTCTAACTACTTTTACAGAATCGCTTGCCTGAGGAACACTTGAAAAACCAAGAACCTCAACCGGCTGGGACGGAGTAGCTTCAAAAACATTCCTGCCTGTGTCGTCATACATAGCGCGGACTTTTCCAGAAGAAAATCCAGCCACTATAGCATCGCCAATCTTCAAAGTTCCACGCTGAACTAAAACGGTCGCCACAGGACCTCTTCCTTTATCCAGCTTTGCTTCAATGGTTATTCCGCTCGCCAAACAATTTGGATTTGCTTTTAATTCCTGTAGTTCCGCAACCAAAATTATCATTTCCAGAAGTTCATCAATGTTAATTTTTTGTTTTGCCGAAACAGAAACAAAAACCGTCTCTCCACCCCATTCTTCTGGAGCAAGATTTTGTTCAGCTAGTTCTTTTTTCACTTTGTCAGGGTTTGCGCCCGGTTTATCAATTTTATTAATCGCAACCAGAATCGGTACTTTAGCGGCCAGCGCATGATCAATTGCCTCAATGGTCTGAGGCATTACACCATCATCCGCGGCAACAACCAAAATTGCGATATCCGTAAGTTTGGCTCCCCTTGCCCTATTTGCTTCAAACCCTAGTTCTTCAGCTAAAACCTTAATCGCTTCATTGCTCATTGACTGATTAATTGTAAGCATTTCACCTAACGCAATAAGCTTCTTTATGATATCAGTCGAAGGTTTATTTACAATCTGAGCAAATTCTTTAACTGTTAGACCTTCTTTGAATTCTATTGCCGGGGAGATAGTTTTTTCTACTTTTTCAGTTGGAGCTTCTTTTTCGGTTGAATCTTTTTCTTCAGGTTTTTATTCGTGAGAAAAAGGAGCTTCTGGTTCTTTCTCGGTGATTTTTGAATCTTTTTTTTTTTTTTTTATACTGTTTAAAAATCTCTCAACGTCCTCAGCCTCAATTACGCTAAGATGATTCTTAACTTCAATATTTAATTTATTCAGATTTTTAATTAGTTCTGTGCTTACAATCCCCACTTGCTTTGCAAGCTCATACACCCTCATTTTCGCCATATTTCACCTTCCTGAACCGGGCATAGTTTCTTGTTTTAACAAAACATTAATTTCAGTTTTTAATCGATCCAGTTCGTCCGTATCAATTTCGGTTTTTAATGCGTATGAAATCCTTTTCTTCTTTAATGCCTCTATAAAACATTTATCATTATAACAGATATATGTTCCCCGTCCGTTTGCTTTCCCTTTTAAATCAATAAAAATCTTATTTTCAGGAGAAAGAACTATTCTAATTAACTCTTTTTTTGGTTTAGTCTCTCGGCATCCAATGCATCTTCTCATTGGAACCTTTTTTATTTTCTCCATAATAACATCTCCAACGCACTTGTAGGGTAAACCTTTAGGTCTGCGTTTGCCCCGATTCTATCGGGACCCTACTTGTGTCTTGTGACTTTGTGACCTATTTATTACGTAAATGGACACCGCAATAATTGCTCCCCGGCTTTGCCGTATTCTTGCACTGATGTCCTGCTGAGGTAACCGCTTGACATTGTCCCTCTGAACTTTCAGTCTTCTCTTTAATCTCTTCACTCAAACCATCAGCGACTTTTTCTTTGACCGATTCACCCTCGTCGGGCTCGCTAACTATCGCAGAAAGACCTTCTTTTGCCTGTGTCTCGCTTTTTATATCAATACGCCATCCGGTTAATTTTGCCGCAAGTCTTGCATTCTGTCCTTCTTTCCCAATAGCCAAAGAGAGCTGAAAATCAGGAACAATCACACTAGCCGTATTCTTTTCTAAATCAACACTCACCTCTTTAACCTTAGCTGGACTTAAAGCGTTCGAAACAAACACAGCCGGATCTTCGCTCCATTGAACGATATCAATTTTTTCTCCTCTTAATTCATTTACCACCATTCTTACTCTGGAACCCTTGGGGCCGACACAAGCTCCTACCGGATCAACCCCCGAATCCTTTGAGGCAACAGCGATTTTTGAACGATAACCAGCTTCCCTGGCAACAGACTTTATTTCCACAAAACCATCATAAACCTCGGGGACCTCCAGCTCAAACAACCTTTTAATGAGACCGGGGTGGCTCCGTGACACAATTATCTGTGGTCCCTTGCTTGTCCGTCGAACTTCAAGCACATAAACCTTTAATCGTGAACCATGATCATATCTTTCGCCTACAACCTGTTCACCCGGCGGCAAAAGCGCCTCTACTTTACCTAAGTTAATTAATGTATAGCGCTGATCCGTCTGCTCTACAATCCCTGTTACAATATCACCTTGACGGTCGCTATATTCTTCATACATTATATCACGTTCAGCTTCTCTGATTCGCTGAAGAATAATTTGCTTAGCAGTCTGGGTTGCGATTCTGCCAAAATCATCGGGAGTTACCTCGACTTCAATCACTTCATCGCTTTCTTCTGATTTCCGGGAAGACAAAACTTTAACCTCTCCGGTTTTTCTGTCTATCTCAACCCGAATATTTGGAACAGTGCCATAGTCTTTTCTGTAAGCAGAAATCAAAGCAGTCTCAAGGGCATTCAAAATCATTTCTGAATTGATACCCTTTTCTCTTTCAATTTGCTTTAATGCTTCAATAAGTTCTGAACTCATTACTCTCTCCTTACTCATTAAACTCAGATTTTGCACTATCTTTCGCGATAAGCTTGTTATTTTGCTTTTATGCTGTGTCAGCCGAAACTTTTTGTGCTCGATGTACAATCAAGTACGCCTGCGCCAAAAAGTCTCGTCTTCCTTGCCTAAAAGCAAAATTCCTGCGCTTCTCATCGAAACCTAATGCAAAACTGAGTTAAAAAAACCTTACAACAGGATGAGCTTTCGCAATCAAATCAAAAGAAATCTCAACCAACTTTTTGTTAAATTCAAGAACAATACCATTTTCATATACAGATTTTAAGATTCCTTCAAATTCTTTTTGGTTTTCAATTGGCTTAAAAAGCTTCACATAAATTTCTGAATTAATATGCCTTCTGAAATGTTCCAATTTCTTCAATGGTCTTTCAATTCCCGGCGATGAAACTTCCAACGTGCAAGGATCTGAAATAATATTGACTTGATCCAATGCTCTGCTTAAAACCTCACTCATCTTTGCGCAGGTATCAAGGTTCACGCCGCCCTCTTTATCAATAAAAAATCTCAAAAATCTGCCCGCTGGCTCTTTAACCCACTCTATATCTACTAGCTCTATTCCTTCTTTGTCTAAAAGAGGTGTTGTAAAATCTTCAATTTTCTTAATAAAATCTTTCGTCGAAACCATTTTTGCTCCGAAAATAACTGACATATCTTCATTTCTTTACCCCCTAAATAAAAGAGTGGGTCTTAAACCCACTCTAAAATTTATTTCTCTAGAGGCAAAATTTATAATAGCATACCGCTTAGCTTTAATCAAGAATTATGAAATACCCTAATAAGCCGAAAATTACAAATTACAAATCTCAAATTACAATGTTTAAAAACAGAGACTAAATCAAAAATAAAAGATAAAACTTGTCCTCGAGCGAAGCGAAGGAACTTAAAAATACATATCAAAATGAAAAAATTATAATGCAAAATTCAAGTAGCTAATGAACTACCTCGCAGCAAGCTGCGAGGTATCAGGTATTCAGAATACAGGAGACAGAAGAAATACAAATAGAAATATAGGGGTTAGTATTTTTCTGAATTCTGACTACTGACTACTGACTACTGAATTCCAACAACAAGAAACATAAAGCAATTCCTACGACGCTCAGCAAGCTGCGGGGAATTGAACCCAAAAGAGATTTAAGCCCTAAAACACTAAGGTTGTTTAAGCATTCTTCTCCGCCATATCACCAATCAAAGGGAGCTTGTATTTTTCACCATTATATGCTTTGACCATCATAAATATCCAAAGAACAAATGCGCCTAAACCAATAACCAAATTAACCAGTCCCATTATTACATTAAAAATAAAACCAAGATAAGGAACAGCGCCGGCTATTGATGTAATGATAAAAATACCTATATAAATAACAAACCACCCAACTGATAAAAGAATTGACTGCATTGCATGAAATCTGACAAATTTGTTATCTTTTTCTATCACATAAAAAATTAAACCGCTAATCCATCCTAATACATAACAAAGCAATCCTGCTAAACGAAAATCCATTCCGGTCTTGGTAGATAACTCATTAGGAGCAAGTTCTTGATCCGCCATAATAATCACTCCTTAAAAATAAATTTACATACCTCTAAGTTCTCCTTAAAACCATAAATTCCTTTTTAAATTGTCATAAAAACCTGTCATTCTGAACGAAGTGAAGAATCTTAAGAGATTGCCACGCTCCCTCTGGTCGCTCGCAATGACAAACAAGAGTTTCTTTCTGTATTCTGTTTTCTGTATTCTAATCTACGCCTTACGTCTTACGCTAAAAATATCCTTATACATATTCAGACGAGCTATAACGCCATCTTTAAATCCAAGTTTTTCTTCTTTCATAACATGGCTAATATTGCTCAATCTTATTTCCTTTGTTTTTAGCCTCAAATCTTTCGCGTGTTTTGTGAAATATATTTCAACACCAAAACCAGAGGACTCAAAATTCCCTATTCCATTTAAAAATTCCCGGCGAATTACTCTTTGACCTGAAAGAAAAGGGCTTATCTTTTGAGCCAAATCAGTTCTTAAACGACCACTCTCAAACTTCCCTATGGTCATCATCAGGTTTTTATCTTCCAAAACAGGTTCAATTAAATCCCTAAGATGCTCTTCAGTTAAACCAATTAAATCAGCGTCGATAAAAACAAGGATTTCAGCGTTTGTTGAATTTATTCCGGTTGCTATCGCCCCGCCTTTACCCTTATTTTCCGAATGACTGATTAATTTAACCCGTGGATTTTTCTTTACAATCTCCGAAGTATTATCGATTGAACCATCATCAACCACAATAACTTCATCAATCAAGGAAAGATTAGTCACAATATCTAAAACCGACTCAATTCTTTCTTCTTCGTTAAGAGCTGGAATTATAACAGCAATCTTTTCCGAATTACTTAAACTCATTCTTCACCCCTCACCCTGACCCTCTCCCACAAGGGGAGAGGGGAATGCATTAATCTGCCCTCAGCAATAAACAAACTTTTTCTACTGCATCCTCAATGGGTATTTCTGTTTTCTGATTATCTTTTCTGGTTTTCAATTCCACTTTGGAACCAGCCTTTGTTCTTTTGCCAATAATAATCTGATACGGAACACCAATTAAATCCGCATCGGCAAATTTTTTGCCGGCGCTTTCTTCGCGATCATCAATAATCACTTCAACATCTTTATTTAGTAATCCATTATATATATTCTCTCCAATAGTGTTTTGCTCTTCGTCTTTTGTGTTAAGAACGATAACTATTACTTTAAATGGAGCAAGAGGAATCGGCCAGATAATTCCCTTATCGTCGTGATTTTGTTCAATGGTTGCCTGAACAAGGCGGCTCACGCCAATCCCATAACAACCAATTGTGTAAAAACGCCTTTCTCCATTTTCATCTAAAAACGTTGCGTTTAACGCTTTGCTGTATTTATCACCCAATTGAAAAATATGGCCAATTTCTATCCCTCGAGTAATCTTTAAAATTCCACCGCAACTAGGACACTTGTCTCCTTCGTTAATAAAAACGAAATCCCCCCATTTATCAACTTTAAAATCACGCTCTATATTAACGTTTACAAAATGAGTATTTTTTTTATTTGCACCAACAACAAAATTGCGCATACTTAAAATCTCATTATCCCCGATAATCTCATAGTTATTAAGACCAACCGGACCACTGTAACCGGGAATCAAATCAGAATATCTACCAAATTCCTCATTTGAGAGAAGTGTAACCTTGTCGGTTTCAATAACTCTGTTCAATTTCTCCTGATTAACTTCCCTGTCGCCGCGAACCAGTACAATTTTTATTCCATATTCTGTCTGATAAATCAAAGTTTTAACAATATTTTTGGGAGAAATCCTTAAAAATTCGCTCACTTCGCTTATGGTTTTTCGTTCTGGTGTATTAACCTCTTCTAAGAGTTTAAAATCATCACTTTCGCCTTCAGTTTTTGCCGTTTTCGCCGCTTCCCTGTTAGCCGCATATGAACATTTGTCGCAATAGACAATTGCCTCTTCTCCATTGTCAGCCAAAACCATAAATTCCTGCGAGACATCACCGCCGATTAAACCAGATTCAGCTTCAACCGCCCGGTATTCAAGACCGCAGCGCTCTAGTATTCTCGAATAAGCGCCATGCATTTTTTTATATGATTCCTGAAGAGTCTTTTCATTTAGATCAAAACTATATGCATCCTTCATAATAAATTCTCTTCCCCGCATCAAACCAAAACGAGGTCTTATTTCATCTCTGAATTTTACCTGAATCTGATAAAGAGTAACCGGAAGCTGGCGATAAGAAAGCATTTCATTCATAACAATAGTTGTAATTAATTCCTCATGCGTAGGACCAAGACAAAAATCCCTGTTCCCCCTGTCTTTTAACCGCATCATCTCAGGACCATACTCGGCCCACCTTCCACTCTTTTGCCAAATCTCCGCAGGCTGAAGCGCAGACATTAAAAGCTCTTCTGCTCCTGCTTTATCCATTTCTTCTCTGACAATATTTATCACTTTATTAAGAACCTTGAAGCCTAAAGGAAGATATGAATAGATACCAGAAGCAACCTTTCTAAGCATGCCTGCCCTTACCAATAGTTTATGACTTATAATTTCTGCCTCCGCCGGATCTTCTTTAAGTGTAGGCGCAAATAATTTAGAAAAACGCACAAAAGTCTCCTCCTTATCTATCTCTATCTCAAATCTCTATCTTCCTATTCTCTATTTCAGCCATCAAAACATCAACAATATCTTCCTGAGCAACTTTTCTTAATGTTTTGCCTTTCGCGAAAATAAGTCCTTCTTTTTTTCCTCCGGCTACACCAATGTCTGCTTCTTTTGCTTCGCCCGGTCCATTCACCACGCAACCCATTACCGCGATTTTTAATGGATAGGCGCAAGACTCTAGTCTTTTTTCAATTTCATTTACCATTTCAATTAAATCAATCTCGCAACGGCCGCAAGTGGGACAAGATATTATATCTACTCCCCGTTTTCTTAAGTCTAAAGAATTTAATATTTTATATCCAACTTTAACTTCCTCAACAGGATTAGCCGTAAGAGAAACTCTTATCGTGTCCCCTACCCCTTCATAAAGAAGAACACCTAATCCGACTGCGGATTTAACTGTGCCTGAAAGAATCGTACCTGCTTCTGTTATTCCTATGTGCAAAGGATAATCAACTTGTTTAGCAAGCAATTGATATGCCTCGATGGTCACTGGAACAGAAGAAGCTTTTACCGAAAGCACAATATCATAAAAACCCAGACTTTCTAAAATTTCAATACTATCAAGAGCGCTGTCAACAAGAGCTTTAACTAAATTTTTGCTTCGATTCATATATTTATCCGCAACTGACCCAGAGTTTACTCCAATTCTTATTGGAACTTCTTTTTCTTTGGTTTTCTCAACTATTGCTTTTACTCTTTCATAACTTCCGATGTTGCCCGGATTTATTCTTAATTTATCAATTCCATTTTCCAGCGCAATTAAAGCAAGACGGTAATCAAAATGAATATCAGCCACCAATGGAATATTTATTCTCCTTTTTATTTCACCAAGAACTTCCGCGGATTTCTTGTCTAAAACAGCCACCCGCACTATCTCACAGCCTGCTTTTTCGAGTTCTTTAATCTGATTAACCGTAGCTGAAACATCCGAAGTTTTCGTATTTGTCATTGATTGAACCAATATAGGTTCATTCCCGCCAATTTTTAAATTACCAATTTTTATTTGTTTTGATGTTCTTCTCATTAATTCTCCGTTTTTTCCCTTCCCTGTCCTGCTTTTGCGTATGATTCTTTGATGCCTGAATTATAGATGATTTTCATTTCTACACACCCCTGCACCCCTCTTTTTAGAGGGGAATTTATTTACCCACTCGCTTTGAGGAAAAACCTAACTTATTGTCTTACGTCTCACTGCTATCTTCGTCGGGGACAAGCCCCGATGCTGTCGAGTAGACATCCTTTATAACCTCATTTGGTTACTTAATGCCCCTCACAGAACCGTGCGTGAGGATTTCCCTCACACGGCTCTTCAGAAACACTTCCTCAATACGAGGATAGAGTATAAGTCAAGTGATATATCTT
>JACQXZ010000063.1 GCA_016208465.1 Actinomycetota bacterium | reverse complement strand
GATACCTCTCTCCTCTCAGCTTCACATAGTTCGTTACCTCCCTATGCGTGAGATTCAATGCTGGGCTGGTGGCTAACCTTTGCCCAGACCAGACTTGCACTGATAAGAGTTAATAAGCTTACTCGGCGCACACGCCTTACGCCTCACGTTTTACGCCTCACCTACAATTCCCTCAACCAACTTAACTAATTTAGGACTTGCCTCAGATGCTTCTTTCAAAACATCTTTATGGGAAACGCTGACTGGTTTATCATAAAGAGCCATATCTGTAACGCATGAAATACCAAGAACTCTAAGCCCGGAATGTCTTGCGACTATTGTTTCGTGAATGGTAGACATTCCTACAATATCGCCTCCAATTAAACTCAAAAATTTTAACTCAGCCGGAGTCTCATAATTTGGTCCTGAAACGCCAACATAAACACCTTTTTTTAATTCAATTTTTTCTCTTTTCGCGACTTTTAATGAAAGATCAATCAGCTTCTTATCATAAGCCTCAGACATATCAGGAAAACGAGGACCTAAGGCATCA
The DNA here is from genome assembly GCA_016208465.1 of Actinomycetota bacterium. Lineage (GTDB taxonomy): Bacteria > Actinomycetota > Aquicultoria > JACQXZ01 > JACQXZ01 > JACQXZ01. The sequence continues at coordinate 11,068 of JACQXZ010000063.1, read as the reverse complement.
TCATTAGGACCAACCAAAGGATTTGCGAAAGTCATATTAATATGATCAATAATCAAAACCAGATCTCCAACTTGATAAGAATTATTAAGCCCTCCCACAGCATTGGTAATTATTAATATTTCAACCCCAAGTCCTTTAAGAACCCTGACAGGAAAAGTAATGGTTTTTAAAACGTAACCTTCGTAATAATGAGGCCGTCCCTGCATCACAATAATTTCTTTGCCATTTAATTTCCCAATTACCAGATTGCCCTGATGCCCTTCTACCGTGGTTTCCGGAAAATTAGGAAGATCACCATATGGAATCGTTATTTTGTCCTCAATTTTATCAACCAGTGATCCCAAACCAGAACCCAGCGTTAAAGCAATTTTTGATTTAACCTCTGTATAGCGATGAATTATTTCTATTGTTTCCTGAATCTTATCTCTTAGTTCAAGCATTTCTTAACCGCAATCCTTTTGTAAATTAATTTTCCGCATTTTTTTACTTGTGTCTTGTGACTTGTGACCTTTATGTTTCTGACAATCTATTCTTCAAAAGTGTAATTCTCTCAACCGGGGTAGGATCAACCTTATAAAGCAAAGCAAGATAAACGCTTATGAAATCTCCAAGGTAAATTGATGAAAATATTTTAGTAAGTTTTGATTTTCCTTTTGTCCAGACTTCATAAATATTACCAACACTATCCGCCAGTAATTCCTTGGTAACATCCATTCTTTTAATTAACCGGGAATGATCGCTTTCATCTCTTAAAAAAATCAAACTGAATTTTTCATTTAACTCTTTAAGTCTTTCCCAGCCTACAATCTCATTATGATTTAACTCAGGAAAAATATGATTAAACGCTGGTATTTTACTGTTTTCATTAAACTGACATTTCCATCTCAAGGCAGAAACATCTGTTAAGCCATCCGAACCATAAATGACCGGAATCTGATTAAATAAATCAACAGCTAATTGTTTTGCTTTATTCTTATCCAGAGGATTTGATGAAGAATAATTCTTTGACAATTCATCTAACAGTTCTATGGTTTGATGAATATCATCTGATTTATCTTTAATCAAGCCAATTTTCGCAAGCGCAATTATAACTGGAAAAAAAAGATAACCTAAGACTGCTCTTGGTTGAAAACCTGCCGGGATTTTAACAATCGGATAATTTAATTTTTCCGCTTTTTCTTTTAATTCTCCGCCGGAAGTAACTGCAACAATTCTGGCTTTTCTCGCTCTCGCCTCATCAAATCCGCTTAATGTTTCTTCGGTATTTCCTGAATAACTAACTGCAAAAACAAGACTTTCATTATTTACAAACGCAGGTAATTGATAAGTTTTATTCACAAAAACAGGTAAATTTAGCTCGTCAGCAAGAACCGTCTTTAAAATGTCGCCGCCAATACCAGAACCGCCCATGCCTAAAACAATAACAGATCTTAAGGAAGAACAATCCCAGCTTATCTTTATTGAATCACCAATCTTAGCCGCCTCTTTACATTGAGTGGGAAATTTTTCAACCACTGAAAGCATGCCGCTTTTATCGATACTTTTAATTAATTCAAAACTATCAAGGATATTTTCACTACTGTTCACAATTTCTCTCAAATAATTTCCCTTTCTCTTGTAATCCCCTCTTTTAAAAATTTAATTCGTTCCCTCCAGTAATCAAGTAAATCGGCTAGTGTTTTTTCAAATGGAATTTCAGCTTTCCAGCCTGTTTTTTCTTTAAACTTAGAAGCATCTCCCACTAATATTTCAACATCAGAAGGTCTCATTCTTTCCGGGTCCTGTTTTACTTCTATCTTTTTGTCTGTCATTGCAAGCAGCATGTCTAACATTTCTTTAATCGTATACGCATGTTCAGAAGCAATATTGTAGACCTCTCCTGCTTCGCCTTTCTCAAGCGCAAGCCAATAGGCGCGCACAACATCTCTTACATCAATAAAATCTCTTCTCGGAGTTAAATTGCCGACATACAACACACCGTCTCTTAAATCATGTTCAATTTCGGCAATCTGTTTGGCAAAATTTGATGTTACAAACACCTCTCCTCTTCTCGGACCAGTATGATTAAAGGTTCTGGTACGGACAACATAAATTCCATAACTTTGATGATATTGATAACCCAGAAGGTCCTGAGCTACTTTGCTTACAGCATACGGACTTAATGGACGAAGCGGGTTTGATTCCTTGATTGGCGTCTCGTCGGGATAAACCATTCCGTATTCTTCGCTTGAACAAGCTATTTGGATCCGTGGATCTATCCCTAAATCCCTGACTCCTTCAAAAATATTCAGCTCTCCAATAATGTTTGTTGTAAGAGTTTCTGCCGGAGCCTCCCATGAAGTCGGAACAAAACTCTGAGCGGCTAGATGAAAAATATAATCTGGTTTGCACCTCTTTAGTGTATTCCTGACAGAACAAGCATCTCTTAAATCACATTCAACAAGATTAACTTTTTCCTTTAAATTCTCAACATTATCCATCCGGCTCCGCCAACGAACAGTTCCATAAACTTCAGCGTTTTTGGTAAGAGCGTATTCTGCCAGATGACTGCCCGCAAAACCTGTAATTCCTGTAATTAATATCCTCAAACTACTTCCTCCTTTTTCAAACTTTCTCGCGCCAATAATTTAACACATCCTCCAGCGTTTTTTCAAATGGAATCTTGGGGCGCCAGCCGATTGCCTTGTAAATTTTACTGTTGTCCCCTAAAAGAATCGGGATGTCGGAAGGACGTATTTTTACCGGATCTTTCTCTACTTTTATTTTAGTTTTTGAGAAACTCAACAAAATACCAAGAACCTCTTCTATTGAATACGCCTTATTTGAACAAATATTATATACTTCTCCAATTTTTCCTTTTTTTAACACCAGCCAGTATGCTTCCACAACATCTCTTACATCGGTAAAATCTCTTCTTGAATCCAGATTGCCGACATATAAAAATGGTTCTCTCAGGTTTTTTTCAATCTCCGCGATTTGTTTCGCGAAACCTGATGCCGCAAATAAATGGCTCTGGCCGGGGCCAGTATGATTAAAAGCTCTTGTTCTTATTATTTTCATCCCGTAACTATCGTAATACTGATAAGCTAAATAATCCTGAAATACTTTGCTTGAAGCATACGGGCTATTTGGTTTAAGCGGAGCATCCTCTTTTATAGGCAAGTCCGCAAGTTCAACCTTTCCGTATTCATCGCTTGAACAAGGGATAAGAATCAAAGGAGAAATATTTGCTTTTTTGACCGCTTCAAATAAATTTAACTGGCCAAACAGATTAACTTCTATAGTATGACGCGCATCATACCATGAAGCAGCCACAGAACTTTGAGCGGCTAAATGAAAAATGTAATCCGGACACCATCTTTCAATAACTGAAGAAAGAGCAGATTGCGCGCAGACATCACATTTTTCAAAATAAAAATTATTAAAAAAATTTTCCTCGGGATGCTTGTATAAACTCACTCCGACAACATCAAGTTTTTGAACTTCAGTTAAATATCGCGCCAGATGTTGTCCTACAAACCCCATTCCTGTAATAAGCGCTCGCATTAAACTTCCTTTCTCTATCTCAACTCTCTATCTTAAACTATCTACTCTTTCAAACCATTTTATAACATATTTAAGACCATCATCCAATGGCACTTTCGGATTCCATCCCAATATTTTTTTTGCTTTTTCGATGTCAGGTTTTCTCTGAAGTGGATCGTCTTCCGGTAAAGGCAGAAAAATAATTTCCGAATTGGAAGCGCACATCTCTTTTATTTGTTTTGCCAAATCAATCACTTTCATCTCATTCGGATTTCCAAGATTAACCACTTCACCTCTTGTCTTTTCTAAAAACATTGCTTTGGTTAATCCATCAATTAAATCATCCACATAACAAAAACTTCTTGTCTGCAATCCATCTCCGTAAACAGTTAATGGTTTGCCTGAAAGAGCCTGCTGGATAAAGTTTGGAACAACCCGGCCATCTTCTTTTCTCATTCTGGGACCAAAAGTATTGAATATCCTGATGATTACCATATCAATTTCATATTTCCGATAAAACGCCATTGTCAGCGCTTCGGCAAAACGCTTTGCTTCATCATAGCATCCCCGCGGTCCAACTGAATTAACATTACCCCAGTAAGTTTCTTTCTGCGGAGAAACATTAGGATCACCATAAACTTCAGAAGTGGAAGCCAGTAAAACTTTTGCTCTGTTTTTTAAAGCCAAATCCAGAATATTATACGTTCCTGCTGAATTAACCATTAATGTTTCAATAGCATAATTCGTATAATCAACTGGGCTTGCCGGACTGGCAAGATGAAAGATGTAATTAATACCAGAAAGCTTGGAAAGAATAGGAAAAATATTCTGAGTCAAATCAAATTCAATTGACTTAAACCTTTCATCATCAAGCAAGTGCTTAATATTATCCGATGTTCCGGTGATATAATTATCTATACATACAACTTCATAATTCTGACTTAAAAGATACTCGCATAAATGCGAACCAATAAACCCGGCGCCGCCGGTAACTAAAACTTTCATCTACCAACCCCCTGATAAATATATCCTGACTTTCTAAGCAGTTGTGGATCCAAACAATTTCTGGTATCTAAAATTAAAGGATTCTTAACAGTTTGTTTAATTTTTTCAAAATCAAGCCATTTAAATTCATCCCATTCAGTCAAAATAATTATTCCGTCGCTGCCTTTTACAGCATCATAAGCGTCTTTTTCATATTTAATTTCAGGCAGAATTTTCTTCGCGTTTTCATTAGAAACAGGATCATATGCTTTAACAGAAGCTCCTTCCTTAAGCAAACCTTTAATTATACAAATTGCAGGAGATTCCCTTATGTCATCTGTGTTGGGTTTAAAAGATAAACCCAAAGCCGCAATAGTTTTTTCTTTTAATCCTCCCAAAAGATTCTTTAATTTAGAAACCATTAATTCCTGTTGAGCCTCATTTACTTCCATTACACCTTTAAGCAAACGAAAATCATACCCGCTGTCCTCTGCAATCTTAATTAAAGCCTTGCAGTCTTTAGGAAAACAGGACCCGCCAAAACCCGGACCAGCCTCTAAAAATTCAAAACCAATTCGTTTGTCATAACCCATCCCTAAAGCCACTTTTTTAACATCAGCTCCTACATTATCACAAATGTTTGAGATTGCGTTAATAAAAGAAACCTTTGTTGCCAGAAATGAATTTGAAGCATATTTTATCATTTCAGCGCTGGCAGAATCAGCTATCACCAACGGCGCTTTAAGCGGCGCATAAAGTTCCGTCATTAGTCCAATTGCTTTCTGGCTGTCTGAGCCAATTACAATTCTATCCGGATTCATAAAGTCTTCGACAGCAGAACCTTCGCGTAAAAATTCAGGATTTGAAACCACATCAAATTCATGAAAGTGAGGCATATTTTCTTCGATTATCTTTTGAACAATTCGGGTTGTCCCCACAGGCACTGTGCTTTTATTGATGATAACTTTGTATCGATGAATTGATGCCGCGATTCCTTTGGCTACTTCCTTAACGTATTTTAAGTCTGCCGCTCCGCTTTCATCGGAAGGAGTCCCCACGCAAATAAAAATTAAATCAGATTCTTCTACGGTAGATTCTATCTGATCAGAAAACCTTAAAGTTGTTTCCGCCAAACCTGCTTTAACAACTTCATCCAGTCCTGGTTCATAAATAGTCATTATGCCCTGATTTAACTTGTCAATTTTTTCAGTGTCAATATCAGCGCAAATAACCTTGTTTCCCATCCTTGCCAGACAAGATCCGGTAACCAGACCAACATAACCCACACCTATAATTCCTACGTTCATAAGAAACCTCCTAAGTTAAATATGTCATAAGTCACAAGTTAAAGACTTTTATAAAATTTCCAGAGCAATCGACCAACTTCTTCACGCAAATTCTGGAGTACTTCATAATCTTCTTGTTTTAGATATCCCAACTTTAAAGAGAAATCCAAAAGATATGTTACTTCTGCCAAAGAACCCAAAGAAATATTTGCAAACTGTCTTAACTCATTCCTACTTTGTCTTCCTGAACCTTCAACTAAATTTGTAGGAATCGATAACGCCGCTCTTCTTAACTGTGAAGTAATGCCATACAATTCGTCTTTTGGAAAACTTTTAGTTGTAATATAAACTCTATAAGCTAAATCATCTGCTTTTTGCCAAACAACTAATTTTTTGTATCCCTTCTCTTCCATTTCTCTCCACTTGTGACTTGTGACTTGTGACTTGCGACTAATCAATACGCTCCTGAAGCAAATAATACCACTCTAATTGTCTTTAATAATATTTTTATGTCAAATGCCAAAGACCAGTTTTCAATATAAAAAAGATCCATTCTAACCATTTCATCAAAAGTTAAACTACTCCTGCCGCTAACCTGCCAGAGACCGGTCATCCCCGGAGTAACATCAAGTCTCTTGAGATGCCAGTCGTCATATTTTATAACCTCGGAAGGGATTGGCGGTCTTGGGCCAACCAGACTCATTTCACCTTTTAAAACATTTATCAACTGTGGCAATTCGTCTATGCTGAATTTTCTTAAAAATTTCCCTACATTAGTTATTCTTGGATCGTTTTTAATTTTAAATATATGCCCTTCCGCTTCATTGAGTTTTTCAAGTTCATTGAGTTTTTTATCCGCGCCCTCATACATTGTTCTGAATTTGTAAAAATTAAACAATTTTCCGTCTTTTCCTACTCTTTTCGACACATAAATAACAGATCCGGCAGAGGTGAGTTTTATTATCAATGAAACAATCAATAAAAAAGGAGAAAGAACGACTAATGCCAAAAAAGAAACAATTAAATCAAATATTCTTTTAGTAACCAGCGCGCTTTTTGAAAGAGAAACACTTCTTACTCCAATAAGAGGAATACTGCTTACTTCTTTTATCGTAACTCTCGACAATAGAATTTCGAATAAACCAGATGATAAAAGAATATCCAAAGGATATCCTCTAAGCGATTGAATCATCCTCACAATGGTTAAATGAGAAAAAGCGGATGAAACAAAAATAACTGTTTCGATGAGATTGTTTTCAAGTAATTTACGAAGCTGTGAAGTCTCTCCAATCACAGGAATAGCAGGAAGAACCTCTGCCCCGATTTCCCACTTCTCATCCACAAAACCAACCATCTTAAGACCTGAAATAGGAGATTTTAATATTTCTTCAGCGATTGTTTTGCCTTCTTCGTTAGCTCCAACAATAACTGTCCGACTTAAAAAAATTCCTTTTTTTCTTTGCTCGTAAATTAATCTCCTGAGAAGAAAACGAGCGACAACCACAAAAACAGAAGTTGAAATCCATGCTGTCAAAAGCCATCCCCGGGCTATTGCCGGTATTTTAATCATAAAACCCAGAAGAATAATCATAAAAAGACTTATTGTCGCGGCGGTGATAACCCTTGTATATTCCCCGGAACCGCCTAACAGATGATGCCAATCGTATAATTTATAAAAATAAAAAACAAGGATAATTAAAGGAACCAAAAAATAAACTGTCCTGGTATAAAAATAAACTGAAAGCGCCGGTTCGGAAATAAGGGAACTTAGAAGATCACTTTGAAAACGAAGATAAAAAGAAAAACGAAAAGCCAACGCGAGCATCAATATATCTGAAATCAAAAAGATAAAAGTCCAAAGTTTTCTTCTTAATCTATGGGAAGACTCTGATAAACTAAACATATTAAACTCCGCATTGAGATATTTTTTCTAAATGTTCCCTGTGCTTGATTTCCACAAACAACTTAATGTTTGACATAAAAACAGATTTATCAAAACTCTCGGCATTCCTTCTTATAACGAAAGGATCGAATTTTATCTTGTTAAATCTTAAAACAGCATCCTTTAAAGATTCAATGGTATGCTCACCAAAAAATACTCCTGTCTTTCCGTCAATCACTGTTTCAAGCGCTCCGCCTCTTCCGAAAGCAATCACCGGGCGAAAAGCTGATTGGGCCTCAAGGGGCGTTATCCCAAAGTCTTCTTCCCCCGGAAAAATAAAAGCCTTGCATTTCTCATAGTAACCTTTTATTTCTTTATCTGTCAGCCGGCCCAAAAATTTAATATTTTTACCGGCTATCCTCTGAAGATAAGACTTATAAGGACCGTCTCCAATAATCACAAGAGGTAATCCCAACTGATTAAATGTTTCAACAACCAGATCTATTTTCTTATAAGTATTTAAACGCGATACAATCAAATAATAATCTTCGACCTCGGAAGAATCTGCCATTTTATAAAAATATGTGTTTACCGGCGGATAAATAACTTCCGCCTCTCTCTCGTAGCATCGCTTTATTCTCTCGGCTACATATTTTGAAATCGCGACATAATCGTCAACATTGTTCACTGTTGACAAATCCCATTTTTTTAAGCGTTCGATCGCGACGGGCAATATTTTACGAGTTGTATGTCCAAATTTTTCCCTTCTCACATAATCTTCATAATTCCAGACAAATCTCATTGGGGTATAACAATAACAGATATGGCAGGTTTTTGTATTGACCACAACTCCTTTTGCCCACGCGCTGCTGCTGCTTAAAACAACATCGTATTCTCCTAAATTAAATTGCATAAAAGCATAAGGGTAAAGAAGAAGATATTTTTTAAAATGTTTACTTAACCCCGGCAATTTCTGCATAAAAGAAGTTCTGATATCCATTTCCTTAAATGAATCCGGCATTTTGTCCGGTAAATAAATTGATGTATAGATGGGAGCGTCCGGAAAAACCTCGTGCAATACTTCTACTGTTCGTTCAGCTCCACCCATTTGGTTCAAGTAATCATGAACAATTGCTAGTTTCATGTTTTGCAAAATAGATACCATATCCTCACGAATAATTTTAGTTCTTTCGCATTTTAGAGACTCATAGAAATCAAAAATCAAAGATAAAAAATCAAAAATACATATTAAAATTAAAAATATTTCCTGCTTTTAAAAGTAAATACGCAGGAAGCTAATACAATTAATTAAATCCAAATATCAAAACTCAAATACCAAATGAATGTCAAAACTCAAAGTTCAAATTGTTAATTTTTAGTCATTTAGGCTTTGGATTTTTTTTGAACTTTGGATTTTGGCATTTGAGCTTTCACTCAAACCATGAACCCCTTGAACCCTGCCTAATTTAATCAATCAACAAACCTATACTTCAACAACGTCCAGACAGCTTCAATACCATCCCGCCAGCCAATTTTCTTGCCTTCTTCAAGTCTGCGAGGATAATATGAAATCGGAACTTCGTATATTTTAATTTTCTTTTTGCTGATTTTAGCTGTTACTTCCGGACAAAATTCAAATCTCTTACACTTCAGGTTTATCCCTTTCAAGACTTCTGTTTTAAATACCTTATAACAAGTAGGTTCATCTGTTATGTGAATACCATACAGAAGATTAGTCATCCATGAAAGGACCAAGCCGCCCAAATAATATCTAAAATAAGAAATAGAAAAACCTTTATGAAGCAAACGCGATCCATATACTACTTCCGCTTTTCCTTCCATAATAGGTTTAACCAACTCATAATAATCATTCGGATCGTACTCTAAATCTGCATCCTGAATTATTACTATATCTCCGGTCACATATTTAATTCCTGTTCTGATTGCAGCGCCTTTGCCTTGATTTTGATCATGAAAATAAACTTTTGCTCTTCCATTTAAAGATAAGTCTTTTAGAATCTCCCTTGTTCCATCAGTTGAGCAGTCATCTACAATTATAATTTCTTTATCTAAACTAACTGCCTCAACTTTTTCAAAAATATCTAAAATAGTATTTTCTTCGTTGTAACATGGAATAACTACCGATAATTTCAAGATTTACTCCTTAATATGGATGATAGATTATGGATTATGGATAATAGATTAGAAGACTCTCGTAATCCATCATCTATAATCCATAATCTATCATCCATCATCTGACCCTATAAAGTTTCGCTCCTCTTGTCGCATTCGACTTAGGCGGGGGTGAATCAAGATTATACACCAATTCAAAATATTCTGACGTATCAGAGTAACCTATCGAACCAATTAAATACAGAACGTAAGAAATATTTTTCTCCTTTAATTTTCTGGATAGTTCGGCCGCTGACTTTGCCTCTGCATCCAAACCATAAGTATAGTTAAAATCAAAATAATAAAAAAGAGGAGCGCCGCCAACCAAAATCAAGCTATTTTTATCTAAATTATCCTTTATATACTGATTAACTCCATACCATCCCAAAGTTTCTGTTAAATACTTGTCCCTTGATTCAATGCCGAAAGCCGCCTTTGCAACAGAGATATTCTTAAATAATAAAAATCCCAGATTGGAAATAAACACAACTATTATAAGGGTGGAACAAACAACCTTTAAAAATTTGTCTGATTTTGAAACTTCCTCCCAGATATAAGCGGCAGAAATACTTAAAACAGGCAAAAGAGGCAAAAAATATCTTAAAGTATAAAACGGAACTACCGCAAAATAAATCGTGTAAAATAAAAATCCGAATATTAATGAAATTTTAAAATACTTGCTTTTGTTCTTTATTATAAGCCCAAGAGGTAAAAGAAACAAAAATAAAGGTGAAAGCCACCCTTCAAATTCACCGGTCATAAACTGCCATGGCAAAAAGATATACTGAGACAAACTATGACCATCATACCAGCCTTTCTTTCCGGTTGTCGCAAACATTCTGCTTTCCCATGATGATCCCGTGTTAAAGACCGTGTTGAGAAGCGGATAAACAGGATTACCTGTATTTATGTAACTATCTAAATACCATGGTGAGGCAACCGCGAAAGCGATTATTCCAAAAATAAAAAGATTTTTTAAAAGGAGAGGGGTTGAAACGGGTGAAGAAAAAATAAATTTCAAAATTATCCCTATAAGTAAAACCGCTAGAAGAAGAACGCCGTAATGTTTAATCCCCAGTGAAAATCCAACCATCACGGCGGAAATATATAACCATTTTGAATCCTTCAAATCATTGGATACAATCCAGTTTGCAAAAGCATAGACAGCTAAAAATTCATAAAACACCAGACCCAAATCAATATAGGCAGTCGCGCTAAG
>JACQXZ010000037.1 GCA_016208465.1 Actinomycetota bacterium | reverse complement strand
CAATTAGCTGTTTTAATTCAGGAGCAGCTTGTTAATCTGACAAAGGAGGCGCTCCCTGATTATTTTCTTTCTCTAAAACAGGCATGATTTTCAGGCTCATCTCTTGACTGGAAAAGACTCCAAGTTTTTTATGTATATAATGTCTCTTTGGGTGACCTAAGGATTACTTTCAGCGTTGCAAAGCATTAAAATTGTATTAGTTATACTTTAGCGGCATTATTTCTTAATTTTCCAACTGATTCTTTGGTGCCTAAATTACACACCCCTGCACCCCTTTTTTTAGAGGGGAAAGAATAAACAGTATTTACCCCTCTGCCAACTGTCGTCCGTTAACTGTCAACCTCTTTTTAGAGGGGAATATTTATTTACTCACTTACTTTGAGGAAGAACATATTTTTTTATATTAATCAAACTTAAATCCTTTTTCATTAAAAAGTTTCAAACAAGCGTCAACCACATCAGTATCGTAAAGAATACCTCTGTTTTGAGAAATTTCTTCCAATGCCATTTCTACGCCAAGAGAGGGTCTGTATGGACGATAAGAAGACATTGCTTCAACAACATCTGCCACAGCCAGAATTCTTGCTTCCAAAATAATTTCATCACCAGAAAGACCTGCCGGATAACCGGAACCATCCATTCTTTCATGATGCTGAAGTACCATTTGAGCAATTGGACAAGAAAATTCTATTGTTTTTAATATATCGTAACCAATTTCCGGATGAGTTCTTATCATGTCAAACTCCACTTTGCTTATAACTCCGGGTTTGCTTAAAATTTCTGCCGGCACATGTATTTTACCAATATCATGAGCAAGACCAGCCATATAAATTCCTTCGATTCCTTCTTCCGAAAAACCCATCTCTCTGGCTATTCCACAGGCAAGCTTGCTTACACGCTGTTGATGACCGGCCGTGTAAGGATCCCTTATTTCAACCGTTGTTGCCAAGGCACAAATAGTTTCTTCTGTGATTCTTTTTAATTTCTCTAAACTCTCCCTCAGTTCCCTTTCCATTCGCTTACGTTCAGTGATCTCTTGTGTAACCTCAACAACACTGATTACCTCACCGTCAGTACCGCGAACAGGGTAACCATTTATAACCCATTCCCTGCCGTCAGGAGAAGAAGTTTCTCCTTCCTGCGGTTTTCCAGTTTTAAGCGCTTCAGTAACGGGACAATTTATACAAGGTTCAGTGCGTTGATGCCATATCTCATAACAATAACGTCCCACTAATTCCTCAGCCATCTGATTAACTGATTCGCCGGCAACACTATTCGCCCATATCACCTTGTGCTCTCTGTCCTGATACACCACCAATTCAGACACACTTTCAAGGATAAGAGCTTTTTCACGCTCTGAAGCTCGTAATGCTTCTTCTACCTTCCTGCTTTCTGTTATATCGCGGCCAAAACTTACGGTTCCGACAATTTCATTATTTTTAAAAATCGGAGCCGTGTTAACTGATAAAGTAAAAATAGATCTATCTTCTCTGTAAACAGTAACTTCATATTGCATAGATTTGCCGCTTAGTGTTTTCATAAAAATATCTTCTATTCTAGGTAGATCATCCAGGGGTATCATAGGAGCAAAACTCTTGCCTAACCAATTTGCCATTTTATAGCCGCTAACTTCCTCTGCTCTCTTGTTAGCATAAGTAAAGTTCCCATTTTTATCTAACGTCCAGATTAAATCATTGGAATATTCAACCATAGTACGATATTTCTCTTCAGACTCCGCAAGGGCTTCTTCTGCCCGTTTGTGTTTTTCTCTTGTCCGCAAAGACATAACACCGTAAGACAAATCTTCCCCTAAAGTCATCAACAGTTTTACCTCTTCAGAATCAAAGGCATCTGGTTCTTTCGCACATATTTTAAGCACCCCGAACACCCGATCATCTGAAATCAGAGGAACAATAATTGAAGACATATATCCCTTTTCTAATGCCTCAGCACGCCGGGAAAGAAAATCAGGATTATCCGGAATATTCTTCATAACAAAAGGTTTTTTTGTCTGAATAACAATGCTGGCAAAACTACTTTTTTCATCGAGACTGCCCTCTAAAATATTTCTTAAATTCAGACATCCTTCTTTTTCTCCAAATCCAGCCACGGGATATATGATTTTATTCTCATTCTTTAAAAAGCCAATAAACGCAAGCCGATATCCGCCAATTTCTACAACAGTCTGACATGCGTTTTCCAGTAGAACTTTTTCATCTGCTGTGCGCACCAGCGCCTGATTAAACTCACTCAGCACTTTCAAGGTGCGATTAACCCGACCCAGCTCTTCTTCTGCTTCTATGCAAGTGGTGATGTCTATAATTGAAATCAATTTACCTGCGCACTGACCATCTTTGTCAAAAATACTGCTGGCAGAAAGTCTTGCCCACAAATTACTGCCATCTTTTCGAAATAATCTAACCACCTCATGTTCAACAACCTCAGGACAACATTGTTTTGTGTCCAACGCTGAAACTAATTGATTATCTTCTCCTATAAGAATAGATAATGGCAAATCAATTATCTCGCCTACCCCATACCCAAACATTTCAGCCATTTTTCTGTTGGCAAATTTTGTTCTACCCTCTGTGTCAATAAGCCAGATGCCTTCCTGAATAGCTTCAGCAAGAATAGAATACCAGTTTTCCTCTTTATTTTGTTTTTTAAGTTCAGTTATCTGATCACGCAAGATGTCAAGTTCTTCAATAACGCTGATACTGTTTTCCATTTATCCTCCGGAGGTAATACATTATAACCAAATTAGACTTCTATGCTAAAATCAAAATTCCTTTCCATAGTCCAGTTTTTCTAAAAAGACTTTGGACGTCGTTAAAAAAATAGATGTTCAATTAATATCTTTACACCAATAACAATTAAAATTAATCCGCCTGCGAGCTCAATTTTATTTTCAAAAAAATGTCCAAATTTGTTGCCAATGAAAACACCTGCAAACGAAAAGAGAAAAGTCACTGTTCCAATCATTATCACGGGAGTTATAATAAAAATCTTTAAAAATGAAAGGCTTAAACCAACAGCCAAAGCATCAATGCTTGTCGCGATAGACAATACTAATAAAACATAAATGTTAAGAGGATTAATTTCTTTATCTTCTGACTTCATTGTGACTGATTCAAAAATCATTTTGAAACCAATCGCGCTCAACAATCCAAAAGCTATCCAATGATCGATATTTGAAATAAAATCTCTTAAGCTTAAGCCCGCCAGCCATCCTATTGTTGGCATAATTGCCTGAAACAAACCAAAAGATACTGCGATTTTAAAAGCGTGATTAGTTTTGAGGTTCTTGATAGTAAAGCCACTTGTAACGGATACGGCAAAAGCATCCATTGATAATCCAACTGCTATAAATAAAATTGTGATTATATCCATTTAGCGTTTCAGCATCCAATACTTTTTTTTAGGACAGCCGAGACGGCTGTCCTACTGGTTCGTGGGTCAGGCGTCTCGCCTGACATATCCTGTTTATTTAAGCTCAGTTGCCAGAATTATTGCTTCCGCGATTGTCTTCATTGATTTTCTGGTGTTCATACTTTGTTTTTGAATTAATTTGAAAGCCTCTTCTTCGGAAACATTTCTTGCTTTCATCAAAATTCCTTTTGCTTTTTCAACCGACTTGCGTGTCTCTAAAGCTTCTTCCATAGCAAGCGCTTTGTTGAATAATTTGGTATTTTCTATCGCGGCCGCCGCCTGATTAGCAACAGCTTGCAAAATCCTCATTTCCTCATCGGTAAAAAAATGCTCTTCAGATGTATAACTATTGATAACACCAATTACTCTATCTTTCACCATCATCGGAACAGAAAGCAAAGAAACAAGATTTTCTTTTTTAGCCAAATCCGGATACATATAACCCTTTTCTTTTCTTACATCCAAAACCGTAATTGGTTTCTTTTTCTTGACCACCTGCCCGCTGATGCTCTGTCCAACTTTTAAATTTGGCTTGCTTTTGTATTCATCGCTTATACTTTGAGTTGCCTTTATTGTTAACTCTTTTTCTTTTTCATCAAAGAGCATTATTGAACATATTTTAGAATTCATCATCTCCGCGGTCATAACAACAATCAGGTGAAGCATTTCTTCCAGATATGTGTCCGAAACAATCGCTCCACTTATCTCTGAAAGCGTTTTAACCTGAACTGCCTGTTTTTTTGTCTCTTCATATAATCTTGCATTTTCAATCGCCCCGCCCGCCTGCTGGGCAATTGTGTTCAAAAGATTTATCTGGTTGGATTTGTATTTGTGTGGCTTTATATGTTGAATGTTGATGACACCAATAACTTCGTCTTTATAAATTATGGGAACAGAAAGAAAAGCCTGATATTTTTCTTCAGGAAGATTATGAAAAAATTTAAAATGAGAATCACTGCTGGCATTTTTTTCTACCGCATACGGCTTCTTCTTTTTTGCGACCCATCCTGTGATTCCTTCTCCTAGTCCAAGTTTTATTCTTCCAATCAGATTTGGATGGGGATTTTTGGACGCCCTTAAAACCAATTCCTGTTTTTGTCTGTCAAAAAGATACAAAAAGCAGGAATCCCCTTTAACTGACTGAACAGTTATTTCAACTATCCTCTTTAAGACTTCATCCAGTTCTAAGGTAGACCAGATTGTTTGAGTGATTTTATGTAAAACCTTGAGTTCATAATCCCTTTTTTTTAACTCTTCCTTTAGTTCAGACTCGTTTATGGCTGACTCTCCTTTTCTTTAACAGTCATCGTCAGGATGAACATAATTTTCTATGCTGGTTATTTTATTATCTTTATCAACATAAACAATTTTTGGCTTTATCTTCGATGTTTCCTTTTCATCCACCAGAAAATAAGAAAGAACAATAATAGTATCGCCTTCGTGAACCAGTCTGGCCGCAGCTCCATTTAAGCAAACAATACCAGAACCTGCTGTTCCCTCAATCACATACGTTTCAAGGCGTTCACCATTATTAATATCAACAATTTGAACTTTTTCATAAAGCAAAATATCCGCCGCTTTTAGAAGATCGGTATCAATAGTAACACTGCCTTTATAATAAAGATTAGCTTCTGTCACGGTTGCCCGATGAATTTTCCCTTTTAACATTACACGAAACATTAACTTTTTCCTTTCTAAGATAACTATTATTCCTCTTATTCTACCTAATAGAAACAATTGCTTCAACAATCAGATTACAGATAATAGATAATAGATAATTTTGAGTTTTTAGTCTAAGGTCTATAGTCTGAAATCTGGTGTCTGAATTACACTTGCTTCTTCAAAATCTCTCACATATAATCTATATAAAATCCTGCAAGCCGAAGTGGCGGAACTGGTATACGCGCATGACTCAAAATCATGTGTTCTTATGGACATGGGGGTTCGATTCCCCCCTTCGGCACCAATTTAATTCATAATTAACAATTAATAATGCATAATAAAGGAATGAGTTGAATCAAGAAGAGTCTTCAGTGGATTTGATGTTGCCTGAGCATCAAATTAGGGAATAAACAAATATCTCTTTGGTTGTGTGGTTTTTACTTGTGTCTTGCGACCTGTGACTTGCAACTTCTATGTTTTACGTTTTTTCTTAACTTTCTTCGCCTTTTTTGCCCTCTTTACTTTTTTTGCCTTCTTATTTAATTTAGAAACCGAAGAGGGATTAATAGAAACCACTACATTTGGGGAAAGAATTACGGTTGGAGCAAGGGTTATTCCTCCATTTAAAACTACTAATACCTGTGTTTGTGAAATATATCCGTTGGCTTCATAATAAACTGTATATATTCCATCTGCCACAAGGGTAAATTCAAATTCTCCGGTAATTGTGGTTGCCATTCTTATATTGTTTATTCTGGCGGGAAGACCTAAGATTGGTATTCCTGAAGCATTGATTATTCTTCCTTTTATTTTTCCTGTTGGAACAGCAGATTGGACAGAAGATGCAGGCGAACCTCCGCCGCCAGAAGATGATGGGCCTCCACCACCGCCGCCTGAAGATGAAGAACCAGAATTTTCAGATGCAGTTACAGTAAATCCATTAGGTAAAATTCCCTTAAGGTTTCCCGGATTAATTATTTCTATATCGTAACTTCCTGCTGTCAAACCAGATGGAACAACAACCTTGATAGTGTTTTTATCTATCCACTTTAAATCTAATAAATTAATAGAACCTATTTTTCCGCTGGCTTGCGAAGAAAAATTAGAACCACTAATCGTGATTTCTGTATAAGAACTGCCCGAACCACTATTTGGCGAAACACTTGTGATAGAGGGAGGTGGAATCGATGGGATTGGTGGAGGTGTTTCTGCTAATGCTATATTGCTTATAAAACTAAAAATTAATAAAAAAATAAAAAATCTTTTGAGTATTCCCAATTAAATCACACCTTTCAGTAATAACAGAACTATTCGCCTCCGTCATCCTAGGCAATAGCGAAGTATCTTTAAGATTCTTCGGCTTACGCCTCAGAATGACGGAAGTACGTAAGTCCCAAGCACATAGAGTGATAATTTCATTTTATAGGAAAAGGATGGAAATTAACATGGGACTAAAGTCTTAATTTAAGTAAGTCTAAAGTCCTAAGTCCAACGTCCTAGGTCATAATCTTTTAGACTTAGGACTTTAGACTTAGGACTTCGGACTTGTTATTCATCAATAGCATAAAGACGGTAATACACTGCCAGCGCCATAAAAGCATATCCCAGCACCCAGACAAGATCAATAAAATTGCCTGATTTATACAAACCATTAATATTCAGATAAGAATAGACTGAATCGGCAATTGAAAAAGAAAGAAACCCTAAACAGATAAATAACCACGGTTTGCCCCAAACACCTTTACCAAAAAGAATCACAATCATAGCAGAAGGAATTAACAGAAAAAGATCGCCAACCGGATAAGCAATATTTAAGAATTTTTCCAGAAAAGGCATTGTTTCGTTGGACGCAATCGGAATAATGAGAAAATAAAAAGAGATGCCGGCAAAAAAAAGTGTCGTCACTGATAATATTAAAAACTCGTATCTCTCCAATTTTGCCCCAATTTCCTTTCTGTATAACAACAAAGCGATAAAGAAAGGCAGATAACCAATCAGCCAGAAAATATCAGCCAAAGAAGGATAGGGTGTTA
The DNA here is from genome assembly GCA_016208465.1 of Actinomycetota bacterium. Lineage (GTDB taxonomy): Bacteria > Actinomycetota > Aquicultoria > JACQXZ01 > JACQXZ01 > JACQXZ01. The sequence continues at coordinate 2,789 of JACQXZ010000037.1, read as the reverse complement.
TGCCCCAGATCAACTCTCCCAGAAAATAAAACAAAAGTCCTGTGCATAAAAGCTCCCAGATGAGACGCTGAGTTTTTGGAAAAGCCAGAAAATATAAAAGGTAACCAAAAGAAGTGAAAGCAAAACCTGAGATAATAATCGAAGTGATATCGCCAAAATTAACTATTGCTTCTTCTCTGCCAAACCCCCAAGCATAAACACCCATATTGACAATCATAAAAATTCCAATAATAAGCAATATTCGATCAAACTTTCGCAATTTTATTCTCCTTTAAAATATAACCTGTTCCCTTACACTGTGGACAGGGCTCAAGAAAAAGATTAAGCAAGCCTTCACCGATACTTTGTCTTGTCATTTCAACTAGTCCGAGCGATGAAATTTCTGTTACTTTTACCTTGGCTCTGTCATTTAACAACGCTTTGTTGAAAACCTCAAAAACTTTTTCTTTATGCTCGGATTTTTTCATTCCAATAAAATCAATGACAATTATTCCTCCTGTATCTCTTAGGCGTATCTGGCGAACAATTTCCTCCGCCGCTTCAATATTTGTTTTTAATATTGTTTCTTCAGAATTATCTACACCGATATACTTGCCGGTATTTACATCTATCGCTGTCAAAGCTTCTGTTGAATCAATTGTTATATATCCTCCTGATCTAAGCCATATTTCCTTCTTTAAAATATTTTCTATTTCACTATTAACGCCGTATTTTTCAAACAAATTCTCATCTTTTCTTAAATGTACTCTTTCTTTCAATTCAGGCGACACTTTATCTAAAAAAGAAATAATTTCCCGATAAATTTCTTCCTGGTCAACATAAAGCAAACTAAAATCAGATGAAAAAATATCTCTTACAATCTTGATAATTCTATTTAATTCCTTATATATCAAAGAAGGAGCTTTTGCCTGACTGACTTTAAAAGTTATTTCGTCCCATAAAGAAAGCAGGTATCCTAAATCTTTTTCAAAGTCCTCTGGTTCTGCGTTTTTACTTATGGTCCTAAATATTAACCCCATTCTTTCTGGTTTAATTTTTTCTCCTATTTCATAAAGCTTATTGCGAATTTCTTCATCATCTATTTTTCTGGAGATGCCTATAAAATCAATGGTGGGCAATAAAACCAGAAATCTGCCGGGAAGAGCAATCTGTGTAGTTATTTTGGCGCCTTTTGGACCCTTGGGATCTTTTACTCCCTGAACCAAAACTTTCTGATTCACTTTAAGTGAGTTATTCAAGTCAAATTCAGAAAAAATACTATTGTCTTTGGAAAATACATTATCTTCTAAATATAAAAAACCATTCTTCTTAAGACCTATATTTACAAAAGCCGCTCCTATTCCTTTAAGCACACTTTGAACTTTTCCCAAATAAATATTTCCAACGATAGACTGCTGTCCTTTGCGTCCAATATATACTTAACAGATTTCTCCGTCTTCTAAAATTGTAACCTTTTCTTCCCCCTCGTCTGCGCTTACTAACATTTTTCTAAACTTGGCGGACATCCTGATTCTCCACTTTCTGATTGGTATCAATCAATGAGTTGTCTTATTCTGTTTTCTGTGTTCTGTATTCTGTATCCATTCCTGGTTTACTTTTTTTGTTCCGAAAATAATTTTTTTAGGACAGCCGAGACGGCTGTCCTACCGGGTCGTAGGTCAGGCGTCTCGCCTGACATATTTTCGTACCCCTTTAATTTTACCCCTAGACCTCAGACCTTCAGCCTAAGACCCTCAGAGCAGTCCTTTTTATATCCAAAACACAGAATGAACTTCCGCAAAAATCAGAAAAAGCATTTATAACTTCCTCCGGCTTTAAATTTCCTTCTTCCCCAATCCGGACAGTTAAATCAAAAATAACCGCATTATTCTCTAATTCTTTAGATATATCAAAATTTATCAAACGATCCTTAAGACAAAAAGAGCTTATTTTTTTATCTTTTTTGCGGGTAATAAAAATATCATCTCTAATCAAAAAGTTTTTCATCTGTTCTTCGAGTTTAGCTAGGTCTAAATTGCACTCAACGGTGACCGAATATTCTGAAACATTGATTGAACTCATCAAAGAAGGTTCACTCAGACTAACATAGTTTAACTCAAAAACAATTAATCCAACAGGTAAAAATAAATTAATTTTTTCTAATAATTTTTCTTCAGGCAGTTTCTCGATTAACATAACATCTAAAAATTCACAAATACTGGTTATTCCCAAAGGAAGAACTGAACCATAAGAAATTCTTGGATGAGGACTAAAGCCAGAGCTAAAACTTAGAGGAAATTCCGCTCTTTTAAACGCTTTTTCAAACGCCCGCGCAACTTCAAGATGGGAAAGAAATTTAAGCGGCTCGGATTTTCCATATTTGACTCTCAAGCGTTCCATACATTCTCCACTCCAAAACCTGAACAAACGCCGCAATCAGAACATAAATCAAAACGACAATCTGGTGTCAGTCTACATTCTCTGGATTTTTTATATTCACTAATTAAAAATTCCTTGCTAACACCGGAATTCAAATGATCCCAAGGCAAAATTTCATCGAATTTCCTGTCTCTAAACGCATAAAAATCAATTTTTAAATTGTTTTCCTCGAAAGCCTTAAGCCATTTATTAAAATCGAAATATTCAGACCAGCCGTCAAATTTACATTCAGACTCCCATGCTGTTTCTAAAACCTTCGCCAGCTTTCTGTCCCCTCTGGCAAAAACCCCTTCAATCAAACTTAAGTGAGCATCGTGCCAGTTAAGAGAGATATGACGATTCTGTATATTAGCCTGAAGATATTGCTGTTT
>JACQXZ010000036.1 GCA_016208465.1 Actinomycetota bacterium | reverse complement strand
TTGTTCCTGATAATAATTTCAACAATACCGTACATCTGGCGTCTTAAAGAATAAGGATCTTCCGAACCAGATGGTATAAATCCAATACAGAAACATCCAGCTATTGTATCAATCTTATCGGCGATACTTACAACCCGACCAATTCTGCTTTCGGGCAAATCATCACTGGCTGATTTGGGCAAATAGTGTTCGTAAATTGCCTTTGCCACTTCTTCCTTCTCGCCCGATAATTTTGCGTATTCTCTTCCCATTACTCCCTGAAGAACAGGAAATTCAATCACCATATTAGTAATCAAATCAGTCTTACACAAAAAAGCGGCTTTTAAGACATTTTTCTTTTCAGTTTCATCCAGTCCAATATTATCCGCGATCAAACCTGCTATTTTTTCAACCCGTTTTACCTTATCAAAAATTGAACCAAGTCTTTCCTGAAAAACAACATTTTTTAATTTTTCAGTTTTTCCGGCAAAAGGTTCTTTTTGGTCCTCCTGATAAAAGAATCTTGCGTCAGAAAGACGGGCTCTTAAAACTCTTTCATGGCCGCTCGTGATAATGCTTCTGCAATTTTCATCTCCATTATGAACTACAATAAAATTAGCTTTTAAGTTTCCTTCGTTATCTTCTACTGGAAAATACCGCTGATGAGATTCCATTGCTGTAACAAGAACTTCCCGCGGTAAAGATAAAAACTCATCAGAGAAACTCCCGCAGACACTATGAGGATACTCAACCAAATTTACAACTTCATTAAATGTTTTTTCATTTAAAACAACTTTCGCGTTGTTCTCTTTTGCTATCTGATTAATCTGATCTAAAATTAAATTTCTTCTTTCTTCGTAATCAACAATAACTTTCGCGTCCCTTATTGTTTTGAAATAATCCTTACTGCTTTTGATTTTAACTGGACTCTCGGCTAGAAACCGATGTCCCCAGCTTAAATTTGAAGATTCTATCCCGTCGAGCGAAAACTTGATTATTTCTTCACCGCAAAGCGCCGCTAACCAGTGTATTGGCCTTACAAAACGGAGCTCAGAATCACCCCAGCGCATTGTCTTTGGAAAAGATAAAGATAAAACCAATCTTTTCAAAATTTCCGGAAGAACTTCTTGAGTTGTTTCTCCTTTATGTCTTTTGATTACAAAAACATAAGAGCCCTGAGGGGTGTCTCTAACTATTAAATCAGAGACATCTGCTTTTTGAGAACGGGCAAAACCAGATGCCGCCTGAGTCGGATTGCTCTTTTCATCAAACGCAGATTTTGCAGCCGGCCCTTTTATCTCTTCGATAGATTCCTCTTGTCTTTCAGATAAATTTTCTATCAAAAGAACCAGACGGCGTGGAGTTCCCATTGTTTTTAGCCCGGTAAAAGTAAGCCTGTTTTCCTTAATTAAATCTTTAGCAAGATTTTTTAGTTGATCCATTCCAAGATCAACCATTGATGCCGGTATCTCTTCTGTTCCAATCTCTAATAAAAAATCCAATTCCATAAATATCTCCCTTTTAAAAATTAAAACTAGTCGGGGGTCTGTCCCGTCACTGTTCTGACAGGCGAGACGCCTGTCCTACTTGTGACCTATGACTTGTGACTTGTGACTTACTTACGTCCCTTCCTGCCCAAGATATAACCTTGCGCACTCGCGAGCCAAATTCCTTACTCTTGCAATAAAATGTGTTCTTTCTGTAACGCTGATTGCTCCTCTTGCGTCCAGCAAATTAAAGACATGGGAACATTTTAAAGTATAATCATAGGCAGGAAGAACAAGTTTCCTATCCAAAATTCTCTTTGATTCTCTTTCATATTTTTCAAATAATTCGTAAAGCAGTCTTATATCAGCTTCTTCAAAGTTATAAATTGACCATTCTACTTCACTTTGATGATGAACGTCTCCATATTTAACGCCCGGCGCCCATTCAAGTTCAAAAACATTGTCAGCTCCCTGAATATACATTGCCAGACGTTCAAGACCATAAGTCAGTTCGACTGAAATTGGCTTTAAATCAAACCCACCCACTTGTTGAAAATAAGTAAACTGAGTCACTTCCATTCCATCCAGCCAAACTTCCCAGCCAAGACCCCATGCTCCAAGAGTTGGAGACTCCCAATCGTCTTCAACAAAACGAACATCGTGTTGCGCTAAATCAATTCCTAGTTTGCTTAAACTTTCAAGATATATATCCTGAACATCTTCGGGCGACGGTTTAAGAATTACCTGAAATTGATAATAATGCTGAAGACGATTTGGATTCTCGCCATAACGACCATCCGTTGGTCTTCTGGATGGTTCAACATATGCCGCTTTCCATGAATCAGGACCAAGCGACCTTAAAAACGTAGCCGGATTAAAAGTTCCAGCTCCTTTTTCCAAATCATATGGTTGAGTAATCACACAGCCATAATCCGCCCAGTAATTTTGTAAAGTTAATATTACTTCCTGAAAATTCAATTAAACCTCCCGACTTTAAAGTTTTCATTTTTGTATTTAAGTTGAAACAGTCAGAAATCAGAAATGTTTATAGCTCTATTATAGAAATCAAAGATACATATTAAAAATCAATATAAACAAAATCTCGTTCCCGGATATAGAAAAATCTAATCCAGGGACGAGATTTGCTCCCGCGGTTCCACCCTGATTGGCTCAAAATTATGAACCCACTCATTAAACCTGATTTTACAATTTTTAGATTAAAAATCCGAAGCGCCGTTCGTCAAAATTCTTATCGGGCTTTCACCGTTCCCCGATTCGCTTTTCAACCTGAATATTGCAGTATCTTTAGCGATAAGCTTGTTATTTTGCCTTTATGCTGTGTCGGTCAGAACTTTTTGGTCTCGACGTACGGCAAGTACGCCTGCGACCAAAAAACTCCGTCTTCCTTGCCTAAAAGCAAAATCCCTACGCTTTTCATCTAAATCTACTGCAATATTCAGGTTCTAAGAATTAATTGACTACTCCTCTTCTTCACTTCTTACATTTTCACCTCTTCTTTTCCTACCATATAATACGCTATCACCAGCACAACTGTCAAAATCGACAATGCCAATGCTCCATAAATTCCATATTTGTCAAACTCATACAATATAATTTTTCGTGCCAGAGCAACCAGCGCGGCTTCCAAAACTGTATGCATAACATCTTTATCAAGTATATAAGCAATTGTTATTCTAAACAATTCCACAATTATAAAAACTGTTAAAACAATATCTAAAAGATAATGTATTTCTTTAGAATCAAGTAAAAAATGAGTCCCAAATATCGAAATCAATCGGCTGCCCAGATAGCCTATTCCTAAAAATACAATTAAAAGCATAATTGCGGCAATAACTGATTCCGCGATTTCCATCGCGGCGCTTGTTATTTCAATAATTTTTTCTTTTAAATGTCTCACTCTTAATCTATCCCTCTATTATTTTAGGCTCTTCTCTATTTTTAATGAGTAAACTTACAAAAATGGCGAGGGGTTAGAGGCGAGAGGATAAATAATCTGGACTTTCATTCAAGACCCTATAACCTATGGCCTATTGCCCCTAACCCATAACCCTATTGCTTATAACCTTTAGCTATTTAATCTCAAACTTAAAACTTTTCTAGCCACTATTTTTGGAGAAGAACCTTGATTTATATCTTCTTCTCAATCTCAATTGTCCATTTGGTATACCATGCCGCTATTGCCGCCACAATAGTCAGATAAGGCGCAAACAATAAACTGGCTGTTGTCCCAACTACACCCAAAGTCATTGGGATATCAACTATTGTTTTATCTTTGTGTTTAATCTTAATCTTCCTGATATTGCCTTCTTTAATTAATTCGGTAACCTTAGAAAGCAAATCCTTGGAAAAAACTGTCCATTCTTTTTTCTCAGTGTTTCCTTCTTTTTCAAGTATTATTAAAGCCTCAATCACATCTCCATTTGCCCGACTTAATACATCCCTTGCTTTTTCGTAAGTGACTCCTGTTCTTTCTCTTAAAATATCAATCTGATGCAGTTCCTCAATCTTTTTTAACTCTTCTATTCTTAATTCATCCATTTCAATTCACTCCTCTTTTGTAAATATCCTTTACATATATCTATTTTGTTATTTATTTACACTATCCTTTAATTTTTTCCACATATTCCATACTTTTTATTCTTGAACCTAAGTGATAATTAATATATCTTCCTGTTAAAAATGAAATTTCTTTTAAAGTTTCATCTGAAACCTGAATTTTTACAATTTTATCACGACTGGCTCTGGCAAGTTCAACCAAAACACAAAGAGCGTCTTTTGAAATATTATAGGCAAATGAATCCGCTGTGCCACAATTAAAACAAAGAATACCTCCTCCTTCAAAACTAAATTTCAGATTTTCCAGATCATCAAGTTTATCACGACAGTTTACGCAATCTGAAAACCTTGGAAGATAACCGGAAACTGCCATTAGTTTTAACTGAAACGCCGCATAAAACAACTCTATATTTTTATCCAGCTGTTCCAGCGCTTCAAGCGCGCTAATTAATAAAACAAAAAGATTTGGATTTTTCTCACTCTCCTGCGAAACCTTATCCACCAAATCAAGAACAGCTAAACCATACGTAATTTTATCGAGATCGGCTTTTATTTTTAAAAATGGTGAAATTATCTCAACCTGATTAACTATATCAAGATTTCTTCCTTTATGAATAAACAAATCAACATAAGTAAAAGGTTCTAGTCTGGCGCCAAATTTATTATCCGGCAGGCAAGCCGTTTCTGTTCTTCGTCAAGATAACAAGTCTCAAGAATAACTTTTACAATTACCCTTTTTTTAAGAGAAGCATCAATTACTCCTTTTATCTCGTTCTGAACTAATTCAAAATTGCCTGACTTAAGCGCTCCTATATTTATTACCATATCGATCTCATCCGCGCCTCTTAAAACCGCATCGTGCGCTTCAAACGCCTTGGTTTCCGGCGTAGCCGCTCCAAAAGGAAATCCTACCACAGTCCCAACCTTAACTGCTGAACTGGTTAAAAAACTTTTAGCTAACTCAACATAGCAGGGATTCACAATCACACTCATAAAATTATATTTTCTTGCTTCTTCGCAGATCTTTGCGATATCTTTTTCAACTGCTTCTGGTCTAAGCAACGTGTGGTCTATTGTTTTGGCAAATTGCTCTGACGTTAAATTCATTTTATTCCTTTCTAACTCTCTATCTCAACTCTCTATCTAACTTAATATCCCATTTCTTTTAAAGAAATTCTATCTCTTTTCCAGTCTTTCTTTACCTTTACCCATAACTCCAAAAAAATCTGACTGCCTAATAAATTTTCAATATCTTTCCTTGCCTTCTCACCAATCTCTTTAATCATCTGCCCATCCTTACCAATAATTATACCTTTCTGGGAATTGCGCTCAACATAAATTATTGCTGAAACATTAATTAGATTGTCTTTCCTGCTGGCATCAATTTTCTCAACAACAACCGCAACGCTGTGAGGAATTTCTTCTCTGGTTAATTCTAAAATTTTCTCTCTGATAAACTCTGAAATAATAAATCTTTCCGGTTGATCGGTCACGATATTGTCTGGATAATACTTGGGTCCGTAAGGTAAAAATAAAATTATTTTATCAATCAGAGTTTCAAAATTAGCGCCATCAAGTGATGATACTCCCAAAATGCCTTCATATTCACCAAGCTGTTTCGCAAGTTCAAGTTGGGCGTTAAATTCATCCTGACTAATCAGATCAGTTTTATTTAACACCAGAATAATCGGAGTTTTAATCCCTTCGAGTTCCGAAGCGAGATAAGAATCTCCTCTCCCTATTCCGCTTGAAGCGTCAACCATAAAAATAACAGCATCAACTTCCCGCAATGTACTTTCAACCGTTTTATTTAACTGCTCTCCAAGTAAATTTTTTGGTTTATGAAACCCCGGAGTATCAATAAAAACCATTTGAACGTCCGGCCGATTTACCACACATCTTACTCTGTTTCTGGTTGTCTGGGGTTTATCGGAAATAATTACAATTTTTTGTTTGATTAACTGATTGATTAAAGTTGATTTGCCGACATTTGGTCTGCCGACAACCGCTATAAATCCTGATTTAAAATTACTCTCCATTTTTTAATTTCTCCAAATCCAATTCTAAAAAAATCCTGTCTTCTCCTTTTCCATATTCATCTTTATTATAATCAACCTGATAAAATAAAAATTTTTCATAAAGCTTTAAGGCTGGTGTGTTTGAGGGGGAAACTGTAAGCTGGATTTTTTGAACTTTATCCTGTTTTAATAAATCAATCAAATTCTTTAAAAAAAATTCTCCTAGTCCTTTTTGCCGGTATTCTTTTTTAATTGAAAAACCAATCAAAAAAGCAAGACCGGATTCTTTCCAGTCTTTCATCAGCTCCGCGACTCCAGCCAACTCTTTGTCTTTAACAAGAATAAAAACTTTACCATATCTGACCACCATTGGCAAAGTCCATTCGTTTAATCCTCCCCGGCCAAAAACAACTTCTTCATATTTCACAATTTCCTGAAGCAAAGGAATATCTATTTTGTTTACCTCAACAACTTTTAAATTCATAGATTCTCCTGTGAAATTTTAATGGTATATACAAGTTGCCCTTGCAAATCAAGTTTATGACGTTTCCTGATTGAAGTTAGCGAAAACCATGCTTATTGCCGGAATAACAGCTCCAAAAGAAATTAATATGCCCACAACTAGAATAATCAGAGGAAAACACAAAGGCACAATTGCAAGCACAAGCAATGAGAAAACATCCATTTTTGGTCCTAAAGCATCTAAAAGATAAATAAATCCGAATCCCATTAAGATTATAACGCCAGCTTCTACTATGAAAATAATCGCGCTTAAAGAAAAAGATATCCAGAAAACTAAGAAAATTTTAAATCTACTCATAGATGAAATGAACTCATCTTTTGTCTCGCCATATAGGACTTCTCTGACCCTATTTATTATAAATGCTTTATAAACTAAAAACATAAAAATCACAAATAATATAAGTCCTAATAAATAAGGAATACTGCTGACTCCAAAACCAATTTCCGGTATCTGATAAATCTCTTCCCAAGTGATGCCAAAGTCTTTGCTAAAGATCGGTAGTTGCTGAGCAACATGAATAATAAAAGAACTTATCAATATCAAAACCACTACAATTATAAAAACAAGAATATTCATTCTTATTTCAAATTTACTTTTTTTCTCTTTTAAACTGTGAGCTACCGAACTAGCTATTAAATAAGCAGGCAATATGCCAGCCAAGAACAAATGAAGCATATAGTTAATATATTGTTGAAATGGTGCACCTTCGGAATAATAGCCTAATATATAAAAAAGAGAAAACATAAGAATCACATTTAAAGGAAATGAAAACAAGCTAACTTTAAAGATTAAATTAAAAATCGACCTAAATTTTCGTCGGATGAAAAGCAGAGATAAAGATATCGTTTTGACTACTGAAAGTTTCTCTGCTGTTTCATAAAAAATCTTGTCACTTTCTTTTCGTAAACTCAACCATTGTCTTATGACCGGTAATAACCCGAAAACTCCAACTCCTAAAAAAGACCAAATAAACCAAACAGCTAACTTTACAGCAGAATAAACAGTTGGCAGAAGTTGATATGTTGACGCGCTTGAAGTTGGATTGTTGCCAAGTTTTATTTTTAAAATTTTATTCTTTGGCATTATGTTTCCTCCTTTATTCTAAGGGCTTTATGGAACTTACCGTTAAAATAGTCCTCGGCTATTGGACATGAGGGATCGGGATTATTAAAACTACCTGTTTCCATATAGGCTATGGGATGACAGCCGCCTTTGCAAAGACTAAGATATTTGCAAATTTTACATGGTTCAGATGCTAATTCGTTCCATTTTCTAAATAGATTAAGATGAGAATTTTCTTGCCATTGCTCCTTTAAATCAAAAACGATCCCTCCATCATCGTAACAAAAACTGCAAGTTTTAAATCTGCCCTGGGGAGTTATACTAACTAAATTATTGCCCGCATCGCACCCAGCCATCCCCCAATACTCTAACGACGTTGGGTCCGGTGCATGATAAACCAAGGATGGAAAAAGAGAACAATCTGCTCTGAATCTAACACCAAGCTTATAACTAATTTTTTGGGTTAGAGGAAATAATCTTTTAAGATGATCCGTCTTTAATGCCAGTTGGTTATAGTTTTTTTGACCACGACCAAGTGGTTTATATCTTAAAAGCAAAATGTCTTTAATTTTATTAGATCTGGCATATTCAGAGCTTTGTTCAAGATGATCAAAATTAACTGACGACAAAACCACATTAATTCCCACGCGCGCACCGCTTTTTACCAATAACTTAATTGCCTTATCGGCAACCAGAAAGCTTTCTTCTCCTCTCAGTTTAAGAGCCTCACCAGAGACTCCATCCAGGCTTATATTTATTTGGCCAAAAATTCTGCACTCTTTGGCTAGTTCTTCTTCTATATAATAACCATTTGTAGTTATATTAGGAACAATCCCCTTCTCTCGCGCATATTTAACTATTTCAATTAAATCAGGATGAGCAAAAGGTTCGCCTCCGCCAAAAGCTATTTGAAATACCCCCAATTCAGAAAAAATATCAATCGATCGCTTAATGTCATTAAGACTTAGTTCGTCATTTACCTCACAACCTCCATCAACATAACAATTTGGACATCTCAAGGGGCACTTGTTTGTAATTGAAAAATGAATTTCAGAAGGAGCAGACAGATGAGAAATTTCTTTGTCCCACAAACCGGATTGAGAATAACCAAGTTTTTTCATAAAATTTTTATCAACAAATATTTGAGCGGCTGGTTTTTCGAGATATATTATTCCGCCAAAAGATTCGTAGCGAGCTTTTACAATAAAACTTTGTTTTCTTAAAAAATTTAGAATATTCAGCTTCCAACACCTGCCAAACCTTTATCTGCTTACTACATTTTTTTCAATAATCGATGAACTCTTATAAATGAGATTTGGAAAAGAACAAATGGTATTAATGCTACTATAACCCCAACGACTGAAAAACTAACATAAGTAAGATTATATTTCATCAAAAGCAAATGCATTAAAATCGCAACTACAAAACTAATAGTTCCAAAAAAATATGCAATGTAATACAAATATATAATTGTTTTTTCAAGAAAAAAGGTTGTACTAATTAAGGTTATTAATCCCATTACCAACAAAGAAAAACTTGTCATTATCTGCATACCAAAAACATCAATATAAGGAGAATCGCTAAGCTCTAAAATAATAGCAATAGAAAGAATTATTGAACCAAATAGGATAAATATTCCCATTAGCCAAAGGAAAAAGCATGTTAATATATATATAACTCTCTGCATAATTTCTCGTGTACCCTTTTTATCCCACTCATCTTTCACTGCGACTCTGCTATGGTAAGACAGACTTAATCAGGAGTGCCTAGTCTCATAAACAATGTCATACAAATAGATAAAAATATGATAAAATATCCTAAAACTATGCTAATAACTATTCGCATTTTACTTGGTTTTTCTTTCAAAATTAAATAAGTTATCAGTTGAGGTACTGTTACGATTAACAAAGAACCGAAATAAATACTTAAAAAAAATTTTAAAAGGTCTGAAAGGTAAGAATAAAAATCATGGTATCGAGATAACGTCATAGCATCAAAGACAAATAAGTATAGAGTAAAACCTACTCCCAGCATTATAGGTGCCAGAAAAGAAGGTAAAATAACAGCAGAAAAGAATTTTTTCTGGGAATCCATCAACCAATTTAATACACAAGCCACAATAGCATTCATCACAGTGGCAACTGGAACACCAAAAATAAATACACCCATAATCTTTAATCCCCACCCTTCAAGAGAAGCCTTGCCCGTAAAATAGGGATAAAGACTTAATAAGAGAAGGCATAAACCTAATACTGTTAAAATTAAGCATATCAATCCAAAAATATAACTTAATACTTTATATGTTCTCGTTTCCATATTAATACTCACTGTAATCCCGTTGTATAAATGCCCGTAATAGAATTGCGTAGATTATTCTAACTATTTTGTTTTCATAAACATTTAAGAACAAACAAATCACAAAAAACTCAAGATTATCTTAATCCAAATGCTTCAGGCAATAAATCTTTTAAAATCCAGCTTTTTTCTTCACCTTTGCTACTAACTGAAACCACTAACATATCAGGATTAAATTCATACAAAAACTGGCGGCATCCTCCGCAGGGAGTGCAAAGATCTTCTCCGTCAGAAACAATAACTAAAGTTTCAAATCCACAGCATCCTTCAGAAACAGCTTTTCCTACAGCTACCTGTTCAGCGCAAATAGTTAAACCGTAAGAGGCATTTTCAACATTACAGCCAGTAAATATTCTTCCGCCAGCGCAAACTAAAGAAGCGCCCACTTTAAAATTTGAATAGGGCGCGTAAGCATTTTCTTTTGCCTTTATGGCTAATTCTGCCAGCTTTTTATTATTCATATTCTAATCAACTTCTTTTTCATTCTCCTCTTTTTCCCTCTTTATCAATATTTTCTGAATCCTCCGTCCGCCTATCTTTTGGATAGTAAAAGTGAGCTGTTCAAATTTTGTTTTTTCTCCTTCAACAGGCACCTTGCCAAACAAATTAAAAACAAATCCGCCGATTGTATCACATTCACACTCCGGAAAACTTACTCCCAGTAATTCGTTAATTTCATCTACACCTACTCTCGCGTCAACCAGAACAGTATTCTCATCAATTGTTTCAATCATTGTCTCTTCCAGATCATATTCATCAAAAATCTCTCCAACAATTTCTTCCAGCAAATCTTCAATTGTTACCAGTCCTGCTGTCCCTCCGTATTCATCAACCACGATTGCTATATGAATTTTTTTCTTCCGCAAATCTCTGAGTAAATCACTTACTTTTTTAGTCTCAGGAATAAAATAAGCCTGACGCATAAGATCCTTTAATAAAACATCAAGTTTCCCCTCATTTAAATAGCTTAGAAGATCTTTCGCGTAAACAATTCCCAGAATATTATCAACAGATTCTTCGTAAACAGGAATTCTTGAATGTCCTTCAAGCATTATCAAACTTAAAACTTCCTGAAGTGACATATTAATCTCAACGCAAACCATATCAGTTCGCGGCACCATAACTTCTCTTGCTATAGTGTCGCCAAATTCAAAAATGCTGTGTATCATCTCTCTTTCTTCTTCTTCAATCACACCTTCCTCTTCACCAACGCTTACAATTGTTTTTATTTCCTCTTCTGTTATAAACGGTCCTTCTCTAAGAGTTTTACCGCCAAGAATTTTAATAAAAAAATTTGAAATTGATATAAAAATGTGAACAAGGGGGAAAAGAATCCGACAGAGAAATCCGATTGGCCGGGCTACTAAAAAAGCAATTCGTTCCGCGTTCTGAACAGCAAAACTCTTTGGAGTTATCTCTCCATAAATAAGAATAACAGCAGTAGTTATTCCCGTAGCAATACCAGCGGCAAAATGACGAAAATAATTAGCCGCCAGCACTGTAACCAAGGAAGCGGCTCCAATATTTACCAGATTATTCATAAATAAAATAGTTGCCAGAAATCTATTTGGATGCTCCAGCAAGTTTTCCAAATATTTAGCGGCAGCATTTCCTTCTTAAGCTAAATGTTTTATTTTTATTCTGCTGACAGATGTAAGAGCGGTTTCAGAAGCAGAAGAAAAAGCAGAAACCAAAATTAAAAAAAACAGACCAATTAAATAAAGCAAACTGGTCGAACTTTCCAAAACAAACTCCTCCTAACCCAAATAAGTCACAAGTTAAAAGTCACAGGGTCACAAATTAAAAGTTTCCTTACTTGTGACTTGTGTCATGTGACTTTGTGACCTACCTTATATATTTTGCCAAAAATCACATAAACCTAGATTACAAGATAACTACCTAATATATAAAAAGTATGCCTGCCAGATTAAAACAGTTACAAATAAACCAAGACAAGCTCCAGCAAACACTTCAAAAAAAGAATGAATCCCTGTTTCTATTCTTGACTGAAAAACAAGAAAAGCCATAAACAAAGCAAGGGTAGAAATAAAAGCGGTTATCCTTGGCGTTGTAAACTGAAAAGCAATAAAAGTAATTGAAGTAAACGCCGCAAACGCCAAGGCGCTGTGTCCGCTGGGTAAACCACCGTGAAACGGCTTACCTCTCCCTGTAATAACCTTACCTGTCACCGCCAGTATTATCACTAACAGCAATGCGATAAAGGTTATGTGAACTGGTGATCTTTGCACTTTTTGTAATACCACAAACGGATAAGAACTCAAACGGTCAAAAAATAACAAATATCCAATCACAACAGCATTAATGCTTGCCAACAGCACGGCTCCGGCGGCCACATCTTTCGCAATCATTGCCAGCGGATCAAACGTTGATGTCACAACATCAATCGCTGATTCTATAGCCGTATTGAGAAGTTCAGCCACAATTACAAAAGAAATAGTAAAAAGAAGAATAATAAACTCCAGACGGGAAAAATCCAGAAACAAACTTAGAATCAAAATAAATGCCGCAATGAGAAAATGAATTTTCATATTTCTCTGCGTCTTCAGCACATAAACAATACCATCAACAGCATTATTAAAACTTTCAATTAAATTTCTGCTTCTCATTTTTTATCAGACCATTCATCCAATAGTTCACTCTGCCGTTCTTTCATCACAATCTCTTCGGCTTCTGTTTGATGATCATAACCCAAAAGATGCAAAACTCCATGAACAAGCAATAGACAAAGCTCTTTATCTACTGGAGTGTTTGATTGAGCCGCATATTTTTCTGCAACAGCCGGACAAATAACTACATCGCCTAAAAGCAAAGGAAATTCTTTATCTGGATTTATTAGTTTATCAGAATCCTCAAGCATAGAAAAAGAGAGAACATCAGTAGCTTTATCTACTCCGCCATATCTTGAATTTAATTCCTTTATTTCTCCTTCATCAGTAAAAACAATACTTAGTTCCGCGGAATCATCCACTTTTTCAGAAACCAAAATAAATTTTGCCAATTTCTCTAATAATGGTTCATCAATTTCAACTTCATGCTGACGATTATCTATCAGGATTTCCATAAAGAACTGCTTCTTTCTTCAAATATTTTATTTTTCCCTCCGGGTATTCTATTCTTTTATGATAAACACTAAATAACACTTGCGCAAAAGATTTAATAACTTTATCCAAATCAGCTAAAGTTAATTCGCTTTCGTCCAATTGACCATCCTCTAATTTTCCAAAAATTATTTTTCTGGTCAACTGTTCCAGTTTGTTGAGTGATGGTTTGACAATTGTTCTGGCGGCTGCTTCAACCGAATCAGCAAGCATAACCAGCGCGGCTTCTTTTGTCTTGGGTTTTACTCCTGAATATCTGAATTCATCTTCGGTGATTTTCTGTTTTACAATTTTTTCTTTTGCTCTATGGTAAAAATAAGTAACCAGCGTGGTGCCATGGTGTTCCTGAATGATATCAACTATTTCCTGAGGCAATTTGTTTTCTTTTGCCATTTCTATTCCTTCTTTGACATGAGCGGTAATTATCAGGCAACTTAAATTAGGATTAATTTTATCATGTTCATTAAAATCCTTCTGGTTTTCTATAAAGAAAAACGGGCGTTTCATTTTCCCGATGTCATGATAATAAGCGCCGACTCTGGCAAGAAGTGAATTAGCATCAACTATTTCCGCGGCTGTTTCCACAAGGTTGGCAACGATTAAACTGTGATTATATGTGCCCGGAGCATTTATCATTAAATCTTTCAAAAGCGGCTGATTGGGACTAGAGAGTTCGAGCAATCTAAAAGAAGTAGTTACATTAAAAAATGATTCCAGAAAAGGCAAAGCTCCTATTGTAATAATCGCAGAAGAAATACCGCCTAAAAACCCCCAGCCAGCATTGCGGAATACCGCCAAAAGAGGCAAGCCTTCTATTAGACTTACTGAAAGACACAAGAAAAATAAATTTAAACCAAGCCATAATCCCGATCTGGTCAAATCAGATCTCTGGGAAACACGTGAAACTGTAAAAATCCCAATCAGTCCGCTTAAAAGAGCTACCGCAATGTATCCAATATGACTATACGCAATCAGTCCAGTCAGGATGCTCGAAACCAGCACTGCTGCGATTGCCAAACGGGAATTAAAAAGAATTGCGATTAGCATTCCTGCCGCCGCTACAGGAATAAGGTAATCCGAAAGAAATGGAACAATAAGTTTCGCCAGAAATACAAGAGAGATAATAATCAATCCCAATAAAGATATCAACCGAATACTTTCATATACATTCTTTTGATATTTATATATATAAACGAAAAAAACTCCAAAAACACCTATTGTAAACAAGGCTATTCCGAAAATTTTACTAATCGATGTATATCTCGAACCAATCGTTGCAATAATTAACAAATAAAATATAAAGACAACGATAGAGCGCCTGAACTTGTTATTTTCCCATGATAAATTTGATTTTATTATATTTTCGATTAAATCTATTCTTTCACTTGTCTTCATTCTTTTTTCTTTTCATCAAAATTTTTATACGCCTCAACAATTTTCTGAACTAACTGGTGACGAACAACATCTCTGGCGTCAAGCCTGATGAAATCTATATCCTTAATTCCCTGAAGAATTTTCTCAATCAAAACCAAGCCGGAGTATCTTCCTTCCGGCAAATCAACCTGAGTAACATCTCCTGTTATAACAATTTTAGACCCAAAACCAAACCGGGTTAAAAACATTTTCATCTGTTCAGGAGAAGTATTCTGGGCTTCATCGAGAATAATAAACGAATCATTCAAAGTTCTTCCGCGCATATAAGCAAGAGGAGCAATTTCAATTACGCCGCGCTCTAAAAACCGATGAAACTGGTCAGGGTCCATCATGTCAAACAACGCATCGTAAAGCGGCCTTAAATAAGGATCGACTTTCGCATAAAGATCGCCCGGCAAAAAACCAAGTTTTTCTCCTGCTTCAACCGCTGGTCTGGTAAGAATTAATCTGCCTGCAGCCTTCTTCTTTAATGCCTGAACAGCCATTGCCATTGCCAGATATGTTTTTCCTGTTCCTGCCGGTCCTATCGCAAAAGTAATTGTATTGTTTCTTATGGAATCTACGTATTTCTTTTGACCTAATGTCTTGGGTCTGATTGACCTTCCCTGATAGGAAAGAATAATATCAGACAATGCTTCTGAAGCAGAAATTTTTTCTTTTCCACGAACAATTTCTATCGCTTCACCTATGCTTTGAGGATTAAGACTTTGACCTGTTGCCAGCAAATTTATTAATTCCTCAAACAATACCGATAGCGCCTCAACTTCTTTCTCATCCCCAATTATTACTATCTCGTTTCCCCTAACCAGAATATTGCTTTTAAATTCAGATTCTATTATTTTTAAAAATTCATCTCTGTGACCGAGTAAATCAACCATTGGCTGATTACCGGGGATAAGTATTTTTACTTCTCTAATCTGATTATCTAATTCGTTCAAGTAAATCATCCTTTAATCAAGTCAGGCTTACTTCGTTCGCTAACTTGAATTGCAAATTGAAAAATGTAAATTGAAAAATAAGGATTATCTCTTTATATTTTGCATTTTAAAATTTGCAATTTTCATTTTGCAATGATAGGAATTTCATCAAAAAGGAATTTTCTATGCTTTAAATTTAATTCTATATATGCCTAATTATAGCATAATAACTACTGTTGAGACTCGACAGGGCCACCCAGCAAACTCTTTACAATCCCGTTTACCAGTTTTCCATCCGCTCTTCCTTTAATCTGAGGCATAATTAAACTCATTACTTTGCCTATCTCTTTTAAACTGGCGGCTTTTGATTTCTCAATTGCTTCAGCTACAATCTGTTTTATCTCGTCCTCAGACAACTGAGGAGGCAGATATTCTTCAAGAATATGAAGTTCTGACAACTCCTTATCAACTAAATCCTGCCGATTTGCCTTCTCAAATTCACAAATCGCTTCTTTGCGTCTTTTTATTTCCCGACAAACTACTTCAATGATTTCATCTTCGTTTAATTCCTGTTTCTTTGCGATTTCTACATTTTTTATTTCAGAAAACAATCCTCTTAAAGTCATAAGTTTTAATTTATTGCCTTCCTTTAAAGCAGTTTTCATATTTTCAGTTATATCTTCTCTTAGGCCCATCGTTTTTACATCCTTTCGTAAACTTCAATTCAAGATGAAAATTGCAAAACTCGCATCTTCCTAACTTACTAACCCAAACTTCCACTTAACTGCCTGCCGCCTAAAAGATGAAAATGAAGATGTTTAATTATCTGACCACCTTCATCTCCCACGTTTACAGCAAACCTAAAACCTTTTTCCGCAATTCCTTCTTTTTGGGCAATCTTCTTGGCGGCTTGAAAAATATCGATTACCAACTGAGTATCAGCGTATGAAACATCCAAGAAAGAAGTAAAATGTTCTTTTGGAACAATTAATATATGAACAGGAGCCTGAGGATTAATATCTTTAAAAGCAATAACGCTTTCATTCTCAAAAACTATCTGGCTTTCTATCTCTTTCTTTATAATTTTGCAAAACAGACAATCTTCCAATTCAAATCCTCCTTTTTAAATTTAGAGTTCAAGGGATCGAGGATTCAAGTGAAAGCTCAAATTCCAAAATCCAAAGTTCAAATAAAATCCAAAGCCTAAATGACTAAATTAACATTTTGAACTTTGAGTTTTGGCATTCATTTGACATTTGAGCTTTGTCATTTGAACTTCTCACCTATTACCTATTACCCATAACCCATTACCTCTTACCCGTCTTCTATAACCAGCTCTCCATACAATAAATTATTTCTTGTTTCTAAAGGTTTAACCTTTACAATATCTCCTTCTAATTTTCCTGCCCCTTCAAAAACAACTCTTATATAATTATCCGAAAGACCTGTAAATAAAGAGCGATCTAATCTTTTCTCAACTAGAATATCCAGTTCTTTTCCTAAAAACTGATTTATAAATTCAAATCTCAGCCTTTCACCCAAGGATAGCAGCCTCTCTGAACGTTCATTTTTTATCTTTGAACCAACCTGATCCGAAAAACCTGCCGCGGGCGTTCCTTTTCTGGGAGAAAATTTAAATACATGAATCTTTGAAAAAGCCGCTTCCTCCGCAATCGTTAAAGTCTCCTCGAAATGCTCTTTTTTTTCGCTGGGAAAACCTACAATAATATCTGTCGTAATCGCAAAATCAGAAATACTATTCTTTATTTTTCTCATTATAGATAAATATTCCTCTTTAGTATAATTTCTGCCCATCATTTTAAGGATTTCATTGCTTCCACTCTGAAGAGGGATGTGTAAATGCCGGCAAATCCTGCCAGAGGAAGAAATCAAAGAAATTAGCTCGTCTGAAATTTCTTTTGCCTCAATCGAACTAAGCCTGATTCGCTCGATTCCTTTAATTTCGATAAGAGATGTCAAAAGACTAACCAGATTAGTGTTATCTGTCAAATCTATACCATACTTACCAAGATGAATTCCTGTTAAAACAATCTCTTTTACGCCTTCGCTTGCAAGCAATTCTGCCTCATTCAATACTTTAGGGATACTCCGGCTTGCTAAAACGTTTCTAACATAAGGAACCTTGCAAAACGCGCAAAACTGATCGCATCCATCCTGAATTTTAATTAAAGCGCGCGTATGGTATCTTTGAGCTTTTTTTACTTTATTCTCACCTGAAAATGCCCTTAATCCGTCACTGCAAGCCTTTTCTTCTTTGTCATTGCGAGCCGAAGGTGAAGCAATCTCATCACCCAATCCTAAGAACTCTGAAACCTTCTCGATAATAAAATCTTTATCTTTATTTCCAACGATTAAATCAACGCCATCAATTAACGATATCTCTTCCGGAGAAATCTCCGCATAACAGCCTGTAACGATAACTGCCGCCTGAGGATTTTGTTTTATAGCTCTCCTTATAATCTGACGTGATTTGCGGTCACTTAAAGTAGTCACAGTGCAGGTATTTATTACATAAACATCTGCCTCTTCTGAAAAATCAACTATTTTAAAATCATTTTGTTCAAAGCTTTTAATTATCTTTTCAGTCTCATACTGATTTACTTTACAGCCAAGAGTATAAAAAGCGCAAACTTTCATCTAATTAAAAATTCCTTTTAAAATTTTCTAAAGTACATTATATCTTAACCGATAACCTTAAACGTAAACACCCGAGTGACAAGGGATAACCTCTTTTAATAAGATAGAGGACAACCCTTCAAGGTCACTCGGGTTTTTTGTTTATATTTATGAAATCGTATTTGTGAATCGCAAAGTAACAAAAACACAATTTTAAAGACAGCTTACAGAAGTCAGAATTGTAACCTGTGACCTGTAGCTTGTGACTTTTTACGGATTATCCCTCCATGAAACCTGAACGTCATGTCTCATAACTTTAGCACTTAAACCAGTATCATTCAAAGAATTAGAAAAAGAAATACTTTCAAGCGGCTGAAAAGTTGTTGTAGATGGAGTAATTGTGTTACTAGCAACAACCTGGCCGCTTGAATCATAATAATTTACTATTAAACGAACATTATAAACAGGTGTTGATCCTGTATTCTGAACGCTTCCTGTCACCTGATAATATTTTGTCGCAGAATCAATTCCTCCCTGAACATTAAAGACAGTTATTGTTCTGCCAGCAGGAACATAGGAAGTTGTTTCTTGTTTGGCAAATGCCGGTGAAGAAATCTGGGTTTGGGATGCCGCGGTTTGAGTTGTCGTCTGAGAAGCAGTTGTTGATGCTTGGGCTGGCGCGGTTTGTTTTGCCGCCGCTAATTCTTTTCTTAAATCAGCAATTATCCTATCTCTGAACACCACTGCGCGCCTCAAATTAGCAACCCTTCTTTCTAAATATATTTCCCTCCAAGTCTTTCTTCTGACTACCTTCGCTGATTCCGCTTCAGCTAAAGGAAACGAGAACATCATACATATTATTGCCGCCAACAACGTTATCCGTTTCATTTTAACCCCCTCGCAATCTAAATCCTTTTTGCTCATCGAGCCATAATTTAAAATCTTCACCATCAATACGATACATCCTACTAACCCTGATAGCTGGCAGCTCTTTTCTTTCGATAAGACGGTATATTGTCTTGGTGCTTACTTTTAAATGATTTGCTACCTCTTCAACGGTTAAAATAGAACTATATTTCATTTTCAAACAGTCCCTTCATTATACTTTAATGACTATAAAGACAATATACACCATTAGTGTCAATTTTTCAAATACTAGACACTCTGAGTGACTTTTAAAGAATTCTTTGTTAAAGATTTTTCGTTTAAACTCGATAAATTAAAGCGCTAATGATAATTAAAAACAAGGAAGGTGTTTAGAATGTTGTTTTTGGCTTTTTTTATAGGGATTTGGACAACTATTGTAGTAGGAGTGCTGGTATTTTATGGCTTAAGATTTCGAGATAAACCTTCAACCAAAAATCCTCCTTCCCAATTCACACCATTTAATCAGGAAGAAACGAATTTCTTTAAAAATTTCCATAGTTACCCTAGTTCGTAAAATATAACAGCCAGTATAACAATGCTGGCTGTTTCTGTTCTTAATATATTCCTGCCAAGAGTAACAGTTTTCGCGTTAAAATCTAACAGTTTTTTAATCTCTTCTTCTGAAAATCCACCTTCAGGGCCAATTATTACCGCTATATTCTTAAAACTTTCTTTAGAAAAAATATCTCTAACAGATGTTTTCTTTTCTTTTTCCCACGGAACAATAACTAAATCAAATTCTTTAAAAACATCTTCCTTTATATTTATCAACTCAATCGGATTTGTTATTTCTGGAATTGCGCTTCTTTGTGACTGCTTAGATGCTTCTATGGTAATTTTCTTCCACCTATTCAAACGACTTTCTAAACTCACACTGTCTAATTTAACAATGGTTCGTTCTGTAATTAAAGGAGTTATTCTGAAAACACCTAATTCGGTAGCTTGTCTTATTATTAAATCCATTTTGGAACTTTTAGGCAGAGACTGAAAAAGGGTTATCTTTGGGAAATAAATATCTTTGTCGGGCAGCTTCTCAATTATCTCAAGTCTGATTTTGTTTTTTTCAATTTCAACAATCTTTGCGCGATATTCATTTCTAAAATCATCGCAAACAATGATTTTGTCTCCCAAGGAAAGACGAAGAACATTTTTAATATGATTTACATCCGAATTGGTAATAAAAATTTCTGGAGGTTTAATATTATCCGTAGAAACAAAAAATCTATGCATAGCGCTGGTTACTCAAAAACACTTTTTATCTTTTTTAACACACTTTCCCCGGAAAAATTCTTTATATTTTCCCCGGAAATTTCAGCGAATTTTATCAGAGCTTCTTTTTGTTTTGAGTTCAATTTCGTTGGGATAACAACATTTACTTTTACTATTAAATCGCCTCGTCCTTTACCCTGAAGATAAGGAACTCCTTCTCCTTTTATTCTAAATAAAGTCCCCGCCTGAGTGCCGGCTGGAATTTTTATTTTCTCTTTTCCTTTCAAAGTAGAAACATCAATCTCTGATCCCAAAACTGCCTGAGTAAAACTTATGGGCAATTCGCAAAACAAATCATTTTTTATTCTTTCAAAAATCTTATGAGATTTAACATATATAATTACATACAAATCTCCTGCCGGACCTCCATAAATTCCTGCTTCCCCTTTACCGTTGATTTTAAGTCTTGATCCATTGACAATCCCTGCCGGAACCTGAACTGAGATAGTCTGGGAAACCCTTACCCTTCCATGACCACGGCATTTATGGCAGGGGGTTAAGATGATTTCACCTCTCCCCTCACAGGTGGGACAAGTATATGAACTTGAGAAGCTTCCAAATATTGTTCTTTTTATTTCCTGAATCTGACCCCTGCCTCCACAAGTTGAACATCTGGAAGGATTTGTTCCGGGCTCAACACCAGAACCCTTGCAGGCATCACAATGATCTAATCTGAAAATCTTTATCTTCTTTTCTGTGCCAAAAACAGCCTCTTCAAAGGAAAGTGTGAGTTCGTAACTTAAATCACCGCCCCGTTGTGCGCCTGTTCCTCTGCCGCCGAAACCAAACATATCACTAAAGAACATATCAAAAACATCGCCAAACTGAGTTTCAAAACCGCCGGATCCGTCAAACCCATATCCGCCTCCACTTCTTTTATCAAAAGCGGCATGACCAAACTGATCGTAACTAGCTCGTTTTTCAGGGTCGCTCAGAACTTCATAAGCTTCATTTAATTCCTTAAATTTTTCTTCAGCTTCTGTGTCGTGTTTATTTACATCCGGATGACATTTTCTTGCCATTCGACGGTAAGCTTTTTTTATTTCAGCCTGATCGGCGCTTTTTGAAACTTCTAAGACTTCGTAATAATCACGCTTAGTCAAAATAATCCCTCTCTATCCCCCCTTGGAAAAGGGGGAATTTATGAGTGTCTACTCACTCAAAGACCCCAGAACTTTGCTTAAATTTCTAGCGATACAATTGACTGTTGAAATTGTTCTTGCGTAGTCCATTCTTGTTGGACCAATAACTCCTATGGTTCCTTTTGTGTATCCGCCAAATTCATAAGTCGAACCAACAAAACTGTAGTCTTTCATTTCCTTTTGTTTATTTTCAGAACCAATCCTTATGATTAATCGTTTGGAATCTACAGCATCCTTCAAAAATTGCAAAAGAACATATCGCTCCTCTAATACTCCTAACAGATTTTGGATTTTTTCGATGTTTTCAAATTCAGGTTGAGAAAAAATATTTGTTGTTCCGTCCAGATAAATCTTTTCTTTCTCCTCTTCAGCCAAACACCCGACAACCTGAATGGTTATTTCCTTCAAAAGATTTCTTATGTGAATCGGATAATTTATTAATTCCTTCTTTTTTATTTTTATTTCTGTCAGATCAAAATTATAAAACATCCTATTTAAAATTCTTTCTACTTCGACAATATCATCCTGAACAATTTCGCTGTTAAATTCCAGAATTTTCTTTGTCACACAACCCCTATCAGTAATTAAAACCAGCAAAACTGTCCTTGAACATAAACAAACAAGATCCAAATGTTTAAAACGGCTTTTATCTAAAAGTGGAGCAAGCACCATCGCGGTATATCTCGTCAAACGCGATAGCAAAACTGATGTCTGACGCATTAACTCTTCTACTTCTTTATTTAAAGCAATAAAAAGGTTGTTTATGGAATTTTCCTCATCGGGATTTGGTTCATCTGCGCCTAAATTATCAACATAGAATCGATATCCGAGATCTGTCGGAATCCTGCCAGCAGAAGTATGAGGCTGTTTTAAATAACCCATTGACTCCAAAACTGCCAGCTCATTTCTAATGGTTGCAGAGCTTATTGATAATTGATACCTCTCAGCAATAGTTTTTGAGCTGATCGGTTCAGCGGTTAATATATATTCATTTATAACCGCAAATAAAATCTTCGCTTTACGCACATCTAAATTCATCTTTTTCATCTCTTAGCACTCCCAAACTTCGATTGCTAAATAATGTTATCACGCCCCATTTTTTGAGTCAACAAAAGGTGTCTCTAAACAAATTCCATAAAGGCGTGATTGGCGAATAGCAAACCTTTCTCTGTTAACTTGAGATTACCATTCGCGAATATAACCAATCCTTCCCCCTCTAAAGAAGAAATTTCATTTGAGTAAAGTTCAGAAAGTGAATGTTTAAAGCGAGATTTGAACTGATTGTCATTAACGCCTCTGATTAAACGCAGTCCAAGAAAAACTGTTTCTTTTATAATATCATTCTTTGTAAAATCTTCGTCGTCTAATGAGTAAATTTTGTCATTTCTAATCTGATTGATGTATTTATCCAGTGAAAAACAATTATGAAAGCGTTTATTATCTATTTTTGAATAAGCGCCAGCGCCAAATCCCATATAATCTTGATTTTCCCAATAAAGTAAATTATGTCTACATTCAAAACTCATCCTGCTAAAATTTGAAATTTCGTAATGATTATACCCCGCGGAAGTAAGATAAGCACGCGTGACAGTAAATAAATCTGCTTGTAAATCTTCATCAACTTCTTGCAGATATTTATTCTTACCATTTTTTAAGGTTAGACAATAAGCCGAAATATGCTCCGGGTCCAGATTCACCGCTCTATTTAAAGCATCAATCCATCCGTTTCTGTCTTGACCGGGCGTTCCAAAAATTAAATCAAAATTAATATTGTTAAATCCAGCTTGTCTTGCGAAGTAATAACTTTTTATTGCATCCGCCGAAGTGTGATTTCTGCCTAATGTTTTTAAAATGCTGTCATCTAAAGACTGAACTCCGATGCTGATTCTGTTGAAGCCAATTTTAAATAAATCTTTTAATTTTAATAAAGACAAAGTTTCCGGATTTGCTTCAATTGTTATTTCAGCGCCAGAAATAATACCAAATTTTTCATAAATTCCAAAAAGAATCCTATCTATTTGGGATGGTGATAATAAAGTCGGTGTTCCTCCGCCAAAATAAACAGAGACAATTTTAAGATTAGAATACTTTTTAGCCGCAAGATTAATTTCAGAAACAACCGCGTTAACATAAGCTTCAAACAATTCTTCTTTGCCCGCGTAAGAAACAAAATCACAGTATAAACATTTTCTTAAACAAAATGGAATATGGATATAAATCCCACATTTCATACTCAAACTATCACCCATTACCCAATACCCAATTTTTACATCTTACGTTTTTTGTCTTCCTTATTGATTCCTAAAATTGCCATAAACGCCTCTTGAGGAACTTCAACTTTTCCAAGCTGTTTCATTCTCTTCTTTCCCTCTTTTTGTTTTTGAAGCAGTTTTCTCTTCCTGCTAATATCGCCGCCATAACATTTAGCTGTTACATCTTTTCTTTTAGCAATGACAGTTTCTCGCGCGATAATCTTGTTGCCAATTGCCGCCTGAATCGGCACTTCAAACATTTGTCTTGGAATAATTTTTCTCAAGCGCTCTACCAAATCTTTCCCTCTAACAAAAGCTCTGTCTTTATGAACAATTAACGATAACGCATCAACAGATTCTCCTGCCAAAAGAACATCCAGTTTTACCAAATCCTCTTCTTTGTAACCTATTGGTTCATAATCAAAAGAAGCATAACCCCTTGTTCTTGATTTAAGCAAATC
The DNA here is from genome assembly GCA_016208465.1 of Actinomycetota bacterium. Taxonomy (GTDB): domain Bacteria; phylum Actinomycetota; class Aquicultoria; order JACQXZ01; family JACQXZ01; genus JACQXZ01. The sequence goes on along the minus strand of JACQXZ010000036.1, from coordinate 3,984 downwards.
AAAAAAATCAAACAAAATCTCTCCTAAAGGAAGATCGTAGTGAATCCGAACCCTGTTTTCACTTAAATACTCTACCTCTTTATAAGTGCCGCGCTTTTCCTGACATAAATCCATAACAGATCCAATGTAATCAGAAGGAACAAGAATAACAGCGGAAACGTAAGGTTCTTCTATTTTAAGAATATTAGCAGGCGGCGGCAGATCCGTTGGATTGCTCACAATTATTTCGCTGTTATCTGTCTTTGTTACTTTATAAGCAACGCCCGGCGCTGTGGTTAACAACTCCAACTGATATTCTCTTTCTAACCGTTCTTTGATTATCTCCATATGAAGAAGCCCCAAAAATCCACAGCGAAAACCAAAGCCTAAAGCCTTTGACGATTCTGGTTCATAAATAAATGAAGGATCATTTAATTTTAATTTTTCCAAGGCGTCTCTTAAATCTTCATAAGACCCTCCTTCGACAGGATAAAGACCGCTAAAAACCATCGGTTTTATTTCTCTGTAGCCATGAAGCGGAATTAAATCAGGATTGTCCGCGTCAGTTATAGTGTCTCCGACCTTGACATCTTTTATGTCTTTTATGCCGGTAATTATGTAACCAACTTCTCCAACAGAAAGTTCTGAAACGGGCTGCATGTTTGGTCTTAAAACGCCTATTTCCTCAACATCAGCCGTTCGCGAAGTTGCCATCATTTTTATTTTCATTCCAGCCTTGACCATTCCATCAACAATCCTGATAAATGTAATTACGCCGCGATAAGAATCAAAAAATGAATCGAAAATAAGAGCCTTAAGCGGTGCATCTTTACTGCCGGATGGCAAAGGAATTTTACTCACCACTGCTTCAATCATAGGAGGAACACCTTCTCCTGTTTTAGCGCTGACCAGCAAACAGTCCTCTGCGGATAAACCAATATCTGCTTCTATTTCATGTTTTACTCTTTCAACTTCAGCGTTTGGCAAATCAATCTTATTTATAACTGGGATGATTTCCAGGTTATGTTCAAGCGCAAGATGAACATTGGCAAGTGTCTGCGCTTCTACACCCTGAGTCGCGTCCACAACCAGAATTGCTCCTTCGCAGGCGGCCAGACTTCTTGAAACTTCGTAAGTAAAATCAACATGGCCGGGAGTATCAATTAAATTGAGAATATATTCGTTTCCATCGTCGGCTTTATACAAAATTCTAACAGCCTGAGCTTTAATGGTAATTCCCCGCTCCCGCTCTAAATCCATTTTGTCTAAAACCTGCTCCACCATTTCACGTTCAGAAATGGTGTGGGTAAGTTCTAAAATTCTATCCGCCAGCGTTGACTTGCCGTGATCAATATGCGCAATTATACAAAAATTTCTTATAAATTTTGGATCAGTCATTCTTTATCCACAAAACCTCCTCATTATCCCGAATATCTTTCAGGACAGCCGAGACGGCTGTCCTACCGGGTCGTAGGTCAGGCGTCTCGCCTGACACAACTCTGTATAATCAAAATCAGATGATATTATAACACGAAAAAGATATTAGGGGTTATTATGTGACGGTTTTGTTTTTTTGGGAAGAAGACAGGAGTTTTTCAGCTTTCTTTCTGGTAGCATCGCTTGTCAACTTTTGACAAAGACCCGATTATGTCGATTGCTATCCATCTGAGAATTTTATTTTCGCTATCCAGAAGTTCCACAAAATAATCAAACTTTGGATAGAGCTCGGCTGGATTATCTTTGGCCAAGCTTAAAAGATTTTTCGCGCATCCATATTTTACTTTTGGATCTTTGGATAATAAGTCTTTTAAATCTATCTTATTCGCTGTTACTTTCATATTCTTTACCTTTTAATCCCGACTTCACACTAAAAGCTAAAAATTACAAGTTTAGTTAGCATAACTTAAAACATTGGGAAACCTTGTATTAACCCATATATTTATGTTAAAATTTGATAATCTCCCCTGACCCCTCTTTAAAAAAGAGGGGAACGAATAATGAATATCTATTTAGAAATAAAGTATGGTTTAAAATAACGAGGAGGTGAAAAAGTTTGGCAAATATTAAGTCTCAGATCAAAAGAATAAAAACTTCAGAAAAACGACGTTTGAGAAATAAAAGCAATAAATCTGCTTTAAAAACATATATTTCAAATTTTGAAATAGCTCTTGAAGAAAGCGATAAAGAAAAAGCAGGAATTACTTTAAAAAGAGCAGTCAAAGAAATTGATAAAGCGGCTGCCAAAAAAATTATTCATTTAAATAACGCTGCCAATAAAAAATCTAAATTAGTGAAAAAGTTTAATACGCTTAGTGTTGTTTAATCCAAATCTTGTATTGTAAATGTCATTCCCGTATAAATGGGAATGACATTTGTGTTTTTTTAACATACTCTAAAATCCTGCCTTACTGCATTTTCCTATCTTCCCATCCTCTTATCTTCCTATCTTCTTACGCCTTACGTTTCACGTCTCACATTTTAATATTCTGCCAGAACAGTTTTTCCGCCATAGACCTGATCACCGGTTTTAATTAAAAATTTAATATCTTCTTTAAAGATAATCAAATCAACTTGCGATCCTCTTTCAATGAATCCAATCTTTTGAGCAACTTCAAGTTCATCGCCTTCTTTTATTAACGGCGTTATTTTATTGACAAACTTATCTGCTATCTCAACAATGATTACTTTAAAATCTTTTCCATCTAAAAAAATCGTGTTTCTCTCATTTATAAAATGAAACTTTTTAGCAAAAAGATTAACTGTTTTTCTTAAAATCATAAAATTAAAATATTCCCACATATCAGTCATTGGGAGATTTGCTTTTGCCTGAGTATATACAATTTTGTTTACTTTACCTTCCAGTGGAGCATAATTAAAATGAACATCCAAAGGAGACATATAAATTCCAACCAGCCAGCCATCGGTAATTTCTGAATTAATATTTTCTTTGGTTATCTCATTGAGATAAATTTTCTCCCCCAGTTTTTCAGAAGAAACTGAAAGATCTTTTACTTTTTTAATATACATAACTTTTCCGTCTGCCGGGGATATAACCACATTGCCTGTTTTATCCGGCGCTCTTGATGGATCGCGATAAAACCATATCTTTCTGTAAAAATAAAAAGCAAAAGATAAAATTAAAACAACCACTAAGGCTAACCTGAATGTCATTTAAAACCATTCCCTCCAGTATTTCCAAGTTATGTAAGGCAGTTTTGGAATATAATAACCGCCAAAACCGCCGATTGCTTTTAAAAAATTATATTTAATTTCCGGAATTTCTTTTTCTCTAAACTCGCCATTCCTGTATCCGTTATCCAAAGCTGAATACGTTTTTAATAATCCGTTTGCCTGATAAAAATCTTTAACTTCATCCGAAGGAGTATGAATAAATAATTCTTTCGGAGCATCACAAATTTTATTTAAATCACCCAGAATTGAATCAAGCTCCGAAACATAACCATATTTAATAACTCTATCTCTTAAATAATTATATTTATCAACATCATATTCAAAAGCATCCTTTGAAACAACTACCCCGTCAATTATCTTAAGTAAAATTTTTATTCGGTTTAAATCCCAAACGGGATCAAAAATTCTGATCTCTATAGTCCCAAGCCTTCTGGCAATAATGACATCCTGAAACCTGTAAAGCGGGTCTGATTTTAAATGTCCAATTGCATAAGATGTGCTAATCCGATATGACTGACCAAAATAAGACTCATTAACAAATGGAGAATTAACCGCCAAAAGAGTTAAAAGAGGCAAAAAGTAAACCAATTTTTTATAAACTAAATCTTTATCTACTTCTCCAATATGTATCTGAAAAGCGCAGGTGTTGGTTGGCGCGTCAAAATTAATCAGATGACCCAAAGGAACAATCAATCCTTCAGAAACACTGATTAAATCTTTTCTCCTCTCAGCCAAATCATTAATGGCATCATCAACATTATCATTAAGTCCGGTGGCAACTTCAACTCCGCTCATTACTCCCTGTTTGGTATC
>JACQXZ010000035.1:4634-13381 GCA_016208465.1 Actinomycetota bacterium | reverse complement strand
TCAACTAAACAAGGTGAAATAAATGAAAATAATGATTTCATATCCGCCGCTTAAAGGAAAAGGTTATCCAACATTGGGGCAGAACAGGCAATTCCAATGGTTTGCTACCCCTACCTACATTTACCCTATGGTTCCAGCTTACGCGGCAACTTTATTGAAACAAAATGGTTATGATGTAATATGGAATGATGCAACCGCCGAAAGATGGTCTTATGAGCACTGGCTAGAGTTCATCAAGCAGGAAAAACCAGACCTTATTGCTCTTGAGACCAAAACTTCTGTAGTCAAACAACACTGGAAGATTATAGACAAACTCAAAACTCAAAACTCAAAACTCAAAATTGTTTTAATGGGCGATCATGTTACTGCCTTGTCTGAAGAATCAATGCAAAATTCTCAGGTTGATTTTGTTCTCACAGGCGGAGACTACGACTTCCTGCTCTTAAATCTTTGCCAATATTTAACTAATAGTTATTTACCTCCAACCTCCAACCTCCAACCTCCGACCAGCTTAGAACCCGGCATCTACTATCGCGAAAACGGTCGAATCAAGAACACAGGTTTATTTAAACTTAACCATGATCTTGATTCCCTTCCCTTTATTGACAGAGATTTAACCAAATGGCGGCTTTATAGTGAAAAGAACGGAAATTATAAAAACTTACCCGGCACTTACACAATGGCGGCGCGTGATTGCTGGTGGGGTCGCTGCTCTTTTTGTTCATGGACAACTCTTTATCCGGGCAAAGATTTTAATTCGCGTTCACCAGAAAAGTTGCTGAATGAAATAGGTATGTTAATAGAGAAATATAAAGTTAAAGAAATTATGGATGATAGTGGAACGTTTCCAGTAGGCGACTGGTTGAAAGAGTTTTGTTTAGGGATGATTGAGCGCGGTTATAATAAAAAGATTTCCTTAAATTGCAATATGCGCTTTGGTGTTTTGTCGCAGGACGAATGGGATTTGATGGGGGAGGCTGGATTCAGGTTTGTTTTGTTTGGGCTTGAATCAGCCAACCAGAAGACCTTGGACAGGATTAATAAGAATTTAAAAGTTGAACAGATTACCGAGGGTGTAAAGATGGCAAAGGAAGCAGGTTTGCAGCCTCACATAACATCAATGATTGGATATCCTTGGGAAAACAAAGAGGATGCTCAAAACACTATAAATTTAGCCAAAAATCTTTTTAGAAATGGCTGGGTTGATTCTTTGCAGGCAACTATTGTTATTCCTTATCCCGGAACACCTTTACACGATGAGTGCAGGAAGAATGGTTGGTTATTGACAGAAGATTGGGACAAATACGATATGCGGGGAGCAGTTATGCAAACCCCTATGAATGATTGTGATATAAAAGAACTTACTCAGGGCTTGTATAAATCATTTATGAGCCCGCAATTTATTTTTAAAAAGATTATATCTGTACGAAATATGAATGATATTACTTTTCTCTGGCGGGCTGGAACAAAAGTGTTGAGTCATTTGATAGATTTTAAACCCAAAACTGAAAATTAATTGTAGGATTGCTGGATGCGTAAAAGCCTGAGGGTTATCTGGAGAATCTTCGGTTTTGATGTTAAGATGTAAGTATTGGCTTGAACTTGTAGAATCAAAATATCCTTTTCTCGCTGTGAGGGTTCATAGAATATTATTGCAAGGAGGGAGAGAGTTAAAATATGAATGAGGATAAAGATTTAGTTGCTCGGCAAAAGCTGTTAGGGAAAACTATAAAAAGAATAGTAAGTTCTTTAAAAGAAAAATATAAACCTCAAAAAATAATTTTATTCGGTTCTTGTATCAGCGCTAATCTAACTTTCACTAGCGATATCGATTTACTCATAGTGAAGAAAACAAACAAGAATTTTTACGATAGGCTCCGAGAAGTGGTGACTCTCTGTGATTATGAGGTTGGCGTGGATTTTTTAGTATATACTCCTGAGGAATTTAGAGAAGAAGCAAAAAATAATCTTTTTTTTCAGAAGGAAATTTTGGAAAAAGGGAAAGTAATTTATGATGCAGCCGCATGAAAAATGGCTATCTAAAGCTGAAGATGATCTAAAATTTGCTCGTTTGAGACTAGAAAGCGCTTTCTATGCTCAAGTGTGTTTTTTGGCCCAACAATCTATTGAAAAGATCCTTAAAGCTTTTTTGCTTTTCAAGGGAAGACTTTATCCTAAGACTCACAAACTTGTAGAATTATGGAGGCTTTGTCGGGAAATCGAGAAAGAGCTCTCGGAATTTAATAATCAATTCAAAATTATTGATGAATATTATATTCCTACAAGATACCCAGATGCTGTTCCGGGAAGTAGTGTTATTGGCTCTCCTTCTAAGGAGAATGCCGAAGAGGCGTTGGTTGCGGCAGAAAATATTTATTCTATTGTAAAAAACCGGATTAGCAAGAAATGATGCTTTTTCAATGAATAATTTGTTGCCAACAATAAGCATATTATACCAATATTAAATTCCGCTAAGACATTAGGAGATTGTCTTAAAAGCATTGATATACAAAATTATTCTAAAGAAAAAGTAGATATGCAAAGAGCAGTTATGCAAACACCTATGAATAATTGTGATATAAAGGAACTTACTCAGATAGCTATTTTTTTAAAGTTAAGGTTTGTCATTCCCGAATGTTTTTATCGGGAATCCAGTATTTAATGCAATCGGGATCCCCGCTTTCGCGAGGACGGCAGCATGATTTCCTGAAAATACATATTTCTCGAATGCCTTAGGGTATGGATTTTTGTAAAAAAAATTAGCGAATGTGAAAAATAAATCTTATAATAAAATATTATTTAGATAGTTTATGCTCATCATGAGCTTGATTGGTAAGTCCATAGGATAGGAATTTCATTTTTGATGAAATTCCTATAATTGCAAAATGAAAATTGCAAATTTTAAAATGCAAAATATAAAATGGGTAATCCTTATTTTTCAATTTGCATTTTTCAATTTAAAATTTACAATTCAAGTGGGCGAACGAAGTGAGCCTAACTTGTTTTGGAGAGGTTTTGAGATATGGAACGATTAAAAGTAATTCCTTTTTACACTGGTGTCGGAACTTTAGAAGAGGTTTTAAAGGATAAAAAAAGCTCAAGTATGCTATGGCTTGAGGTGCTCTTTAACGATGATATTGACTGGGAGAGCTACCTCCATATTGAGATGGTCAGAGTAGCTCATGACAAGGCATGTATTTGGTATAGTAACTTTAAGACTCTCATAGAAAGTTACACCGGAAGGAAACCTCTGAAAATGAAAAAAGGCAGGATAGACAATCGGGAATACAGGAAATTTCTGGAGGCTTTGAACTTTGTTACAACTTAATCTAAAAAAAATTATTAGTTTACTCAAGGAGTTTACTCATAATCAGAAAAATGAACTGGAGATTATATTAGTTGGTGGGTTGGCTCTTGCTTACTATGGCATGGAGAACAGGGCTACAGTTGACATAGACGCCGAGATAGAGGGCGATGTAAGTGGGCTTTTTAATTTCTTAAAGTCAAGAAATATTCCCGCTGATATAGGTGAGAATATCTCGGGCTGGTCTGTAATTGCCATGCCCCCGGGATATCGAGAAAGGGCATTAACTATAGATAAAGATGAACTACTCACAGTGAAGGTTCTAAGCCCAGTAGACTTTATTATTGCCAAGTTAAGAAGGTTTACCGAGGAAGACTTAGCAGATGCGCTTTTTGTGGCCAAAAGATTTGACATAAAACCAGCGGATGTCCAAAAGGCAGCGGAGAGTGCTATAAAGGGTTCTCCCAAGGATACTGCACTTTTCGTATTTAGAAGAAACGTTGGACTTTTTATTGAGGAAATGAAAACCATGCGAACTCAACAGAACTAAAATTAGAAATTATTGTTTAGTAAGCTTAACTGTCTTTGAATTTACATCACTGATATTAAAAAGGAAAATTTGTGCTAAAATTTAATTGTTGGTCTTGTAAAAAATAGAACAAGTCGAAAGGGCCTAAAATGGGCAAAAAGTTGTCAATAGAAAAAATACGAGAAAGATATCGAGATGAATGGGTGTTGCTTTTAAATCCCGACATTTCATCAGAAACCAAAATAGAAGCAGGCAAGGTAGTGTTCCACAGTAAGGACAGGGGAGAGGTTCATAGAAAATTGTCAGATTTTGAGGGCAATAAAGCCATTGTCTTTACTGGGAAAATACCTGAGGACGTTGGAGTTCTTTTATAGATGGCTACTATCAAATTTGATAATGAGGAGAAATTAATATTTTTGGATATAGGTGTTACCTCATCTGATGGATCGTGGACAATTTATCTACCTGTTGTTCTTGATACTGGCGCTACAACGACAATACTTCCAGCAGATATTTTGGTTGATTTAGGATACGATCCCGGCCATCCCGGATCACCAAGAGTTAGAATGATAACAGGTAGTGGCATTGAATATGTTCCCGGCATTATCGTTAAAAGTTTGATTGTGGGTGGGGAAAAAGTTAATGATGTAGAGGTATTATGCCATGATTTACCAACCGAGGCGGGTATAGATGGACTTCTTGGCTTGAACTTCCTAAAGAATTTTGATTTTACTGTTGGATATAGTTCAGGAAGACTTCAATTTGTAAAGATTTAATAGAAAAAGAAAGAATCAACTAAGAGTGCATGAATAAAACTAATGAATAATTTATTGCCAACAATAAACATTATTATACCAACTTTAAACTCTGCTAAAACATTAGGGGATTGTTTGAAGAGTATTGCCGTGCAAGACTATCCAAAAGATAAGATTGAGGTTATTGTAGCCGATGCTGGCTCAACCGATGGCACTCTCGACATCGTAAATAAGTTTTCTGTCTCCAACCTCCAACATTCACATAGTCCCCAACAACCTGAAGACCGGTGAAGCAGGCAAGGCAGTTGGTGTTAAAGCGGCAAAGAATGAAATTATTGCTTTGATAGATTCTGATAATATTTTACCTTGCGATGATTGGTTGAAGCGAATGGTCGAACCGTTTGAAGATAAAGAAATTATTGCATCGGAACCAATTAAATATACATATAGAAAAGAAGATAGTTTTATTACCCGCTATTGCGCGTTAATGGGAATGAATGACCCTTTGTGCTTGAAAGGTGATTTATGATACTTATTGTAGGTGGAGCTGGCTATATAGGTTCACATGTCAACAAGCTACTTGTAAAAGAAGGACATAAAACAGTTATTTTTGATAATCTTTCCCAAGGTTATAAAGAATTTGTTAGATGGGGTGAGTTTGTTCTTGGTGATTTAGCCAACAAGGAACAAATAAGACATTGTTTCCATAAGTATTCAATCAATGCTGTTATGCATTTCAGTGCGTTTGCCTATGTGGGTGAATCCGTAATTGATCCAGCTAAATATTATCTAAATAATGTTGCATATACATTAAACCTTCTTGAGGTAATGAGGGAATTCGGTGTAAATTATTTTATTTTTTCATCCACCTGCGCTACTTATGGTATTCCTAAAGAGATACCTATAGCAGAAAAGCATTTCCAAAAACCGATCAATCCCTATGGTAGAAGCAAACTTATGATAGAAGAAATTCTTAGAGACTACGATAAGGCATACGGAATAAAACACATCAATCTGAGATATTTTAATGCAGCAGGCGCAGATCTTGATGGAAAGATTGGTGAATGGCATAATCCAGAAACTCATCTGATTCCACTTGTTATTTATGCGGCATTGCATAAGAATGATGGTATTAGGCTTTTTGGCACCGACTATCCCACAAAAGATGGTACATGTATGAGAGATTATATTCATGTTAATGATTTAGCGGATGCGCACATAAAGGCATTGAATTATTTAATTTCAACCAATAAAAGCGATTCATTTAATCTCGGTAATGGAACAGGATATTCTGTAAGAGAAATTATTGAGGTGGTAAGAAAAATAAACGGTAAAGAATTCAATGTGATTGAATCAGGGAAAAGAGAGGGTGATCCACCCATCTTGATTGCAAGCAACAATAAATCGATGGATATACTTAGCTGGAGACCGCAATATGCAGACATAAAGACAATAATAGAAACTGCATGGAGATGGCATACCAGATGAGTCAGTTTGATAAGCTACCTGAAATATCAGTTATTATTCCTGTGTATAATGAAGGGGAACGGCTGTCTTTATGTTTACAAAGTATTAAAGAGCAAGAATATCCACAAGAAATTTTAGAAATCTTAATAATCGATGATGATTCAACTGATAATACAATCGATATCGCAAGGGAATTTGGGTGTAAAATTTTTAGAAATGGAGAGCATAACATAGAGAGAGGAAAATCAATCGGGTTAGAAAATTCATCTAATGAATTTATTCTTTTTGTAGATGCAGACAATATTCTACCTACAAAAATTTGGCTAAAAGATTTAGTTTTAACTTATTTATCTAATCAAGATTGTTTTGGGGGAGAGAGTCTTTATTTTGAATACAGAAAAGAGCATTCTGTAGCAAACCGATATTGTGAATTGTTGGGGATAAATGATCCATTTGTTTATTACTTAAAGAAACAAGACAAATTGATGTGGATTGAAGATGATTGGAGATTCGGAGGGAGAATTATAAAAGAAGCCGATCAATACTATTTAATTGAATTTGATAAAAACAGTCTACCAACTATTGGTTCACAAGGGTTTTTAACCAAGAAATCTTTTCTGAAAACTACTAGTTGGAACCCATATTTATATCATATGGACTCTCAACTAGAGTTAATAGATAAAAATAATAATAAAGGCAAATATATTTTAATGAAAAATGGAATTATCCATCTTCATAGTCAAACAGCAGGACAGATGATTAAGAAGTTGAGAAGAAATATTACACTTTTTCATAAACATAATAATCTTAGAAAATATAGATATAATATGAATTATTTAAAAACATTTTTTATAGTTGTCTCAATGGTTACAATTATTAGGCCATTATATGATAGTATTAAAGGTTTTGTAAAAAAGCGAGATATAGCGTGGTTCTTGCATCCTCTGTTATCTTTTTGGATTCCTGTAATGTATGGTTTTATAACAATTAAATACAAATTTATCATGAAGAGGAAGATATGAATGTGGTTTAATGTTTTATCCCAAGAAAGCTTTCTTTTTTTCTTCAGGCAGGGAGATTTAAAAAAGTGGTTTCGAAGGATATGGATGCGCGAGATAGTTGCAGGCAAAGTGCCTCTTGATATATATCAAAATCATTATCAAGATACTTGTAGGATCAAGAAAACATGAAGTTCCAAAAAACTATTCAAAATCGTCTTACAGGCAGACATAAACGAAGTTTTATTTTTGTTGGAGATAATATCAAAAACAAAGATATACTGGATATTGGTTGCTCCTATGGTTGGTTTGAAGAATGGGTTTTAGAAAATGAGTGTAAAAGTATAATTGGAATTGAACCAGATGAAAAAGATTTTGAAATTGCTCAACAGGAAGCGCCAACAGCAAAATATCTTCGAGGATCTGCATTAGAAATTCCGTTAGAGGATAAGTCTATAGATATAATTGTAATGTGGGAGGTTCTTGAGCATCTTCCAAAAAACACAGAAGAAGAAGCTTTCCTGGAAACAAGAAGGGTTTTGAAAAGAGAAGGAGAATTTTATTTATCTACACCACATAAAACTTTTTGGTCTTGTATTTTAGATCCAGCATGGTGGTTAACAGGGCATCGTCATTATTCTTTAGAACAACTTAAAAAGATAGCTCAAAAAACTGGTTTTAAGATTGTGAAAGTAGAATACTGAGGAGGATTCTGGTAACTTCACTCGATGATATTGTTGTATATTTTTAAATGGATTTTCAGAAGAGAGATTCCTTTCAAAAATTGGTTTGAAAAAAAAAGAGATGTAGAATTTTTATGCGAAAATGGGTGGACAAATGTGTTTGTTAAGTTGAGGAAGGAATAATGACAAGGAAGTTAGTTTCTATGATTATACCAACGTATAATCGTGAAAAAGAAGTTTTAGAGTGCATTAGTTCATTACTTAATATTTCTTATTCAAATTTTGAAATTATAGTTGTTGATAATGCGTCACAGGATAATACATTAGTTAGTATAAAAGAGAAGTTTTCTAACATTAAGAATATTAAAAGTTTGAAGCTTAACCAGAACCTTGGTGCTTCTGGCGGAAGAAACGAAGGCGTAAAACACGCTAAAGGGGAATATCTGTGTTTTATAGATAGCGACAATATAGTAGATAAGAATTTTTTAACGGAGCTTGTAAAATTAGCTGAAACTGATGAGAAAATAGGATTCGTTGGACCTAAAATGTATTATTTAGATGATCCGAAACGGCTTTGGTATGCCGGAGCAGAAATAAGCTTGCTGACCAGTAGGACGAGATATACTGGTATTAATGAAATTGATAAAGGACAACACGATCAGATTCGGGAGGTAGGCCATATTCCTAATGTATGGTTAGTCAAAAAAAGTGTTATTGAAAAGATAGGTATGATTGATACCAACTATGTTATGCATTACGAAGAGTCTGATTGGGCGATGAGGGCAAAAAAAGCAGGTTATAAAATAATATTTTGTCCAACCGCAATAGTTTATCACAATATACCATTACCTACGAACAACAAGGGGTTGCGGGGCTTTATGGGACTCGATAACTCATATAGGATTTTCTATGCAGCAAGAAATCGTACATTATTTATGAAAAAATTTGCAAGCAGGTTAAACTTTGTATTATATTTATTGATTTTTAATAATGTTTTTTTAATTCAATATT
>JACQXZ010000035.1:0-4625 GCA_016208465.1 Actinomycetota bacterium | reverse complement strand
CCGGGGCTTGAAGAGGATGATAGGGTTTTGTTTAAAAAAATTGAAACATTGAAACCAGATCTGATTGGGATGACTACATTTAGCTACTGCTATGATTATGCTGAAGATTTAATAAATAAGATAAAGGAATATACAAGTGTTCCACTGATAATTGGGGGCCCCCACGTATCTGCTGTTAAGAAGGATATTCTTTTAACAAACAATGTAGATTTTGCGATGAAAGGGGAATCTGAAATAAGTTTTTTAAAATTTGTAAAAGAACTCAGTGGTGGAAAAAACTACTCGAAAGTAGGTAATCTTATATGGAGAGATTCTTCTGGTAATATAGTTGAAAATGAAATGGAGCCATTAATTAAAGATATTGATACGATTCCTTTCCCGTCTTATGAGTCTTTTTGTTTTGAAAGATACAACTATTTTACAACTAAAACACTCCCGATTATAACCTCAAGAGGATGTCCTTATTGATGCAATTATTGTTCTGTTAAATTGTCCATGGGGAGAGGTTTTAGGTCAAGAAGCCCTGAGAATGTTATAGAGGAAATGAGACATTGGATTAAGACATACGGAATAGAGAAATTTGAAATTAATGATGATTGTTTTAGTCTTGATATAGAAAGAGCAGAGAAAATATGTGATTTGATAATAGAAGAAGGATTAAATATTAAATATGAAATGTATAATGGCATAAGGGCTGATAGAGTTACGGAACGATTATTGAGAAAAATGAATGATTCTGGATGTATATTTGTATCATATGGATGTGAATCTGGAAGTCAAGGTGTAATAAACAATATGGGCAAAGCCCTGAAAATTGAAAAGGTTAGAGAAGCCGTGGAGCTGACAAATAAAGTTGGCATTAGAAACTCTGTTAATTTTATTATTGGACACAAAGGCGAAACATACGAAACAGCAATGGAGAGTATTGAATTTGCGCGTACTCTGCCTACAAATTTCGTGAATTTTTATAACGTTATTCCATATCCAGGGACTGATTTATACAACTGGGTATTTGAAAATGCTTCTTGGAGGACGCCTGTAGATGAATATCTGCGCAAGGTAGGCAGTCGTGATTTGGTGCCTGTTTTTGAGACTAAGGAGTTTTCTGCAAAAGAGAGGACTAAAGCATTAAAAAAGGGATGTGCGTTATACGAAAAAACCGTACTGCAGTTTAGATTGGGGAAAAAATTGGGCTATATTGTCTACCTTATTTCAAGAAACCGCAAGTTTTTTTCTTTAGGCAGGAAATTTGCTTTGAGTAATAAATTTGGTTTTTATGTTTATAATTTATTATCTTCTAAATCGAGAAAAAAAACATGAAAAATGAAATTAAAGTAATTCTTGATACAGTAAGAACCTTAAACAAAAAGAAAGAGATATGGTCTTATTTGACGTCTATTGAGTATATGGTGAAGAGTAAATTGTACGTTGATTCTATTTATTATGACGCTAGTAAAGTTGCTCAACATATATCTGGTAAAAGTTATAAGGTTTTGGACTTTGGAACAGGTTCGGGGATATTTGCTATCATACTTCGCAATTTGAACAAGAATGCCAAAATTTGTGCCATTGATACATACCATGATAAAAGCCAAAAAGATCCAAATTTTAAGGATACATCCAGTGAACAAAAACTAATATGGAATGAATTCAATAAGGTGTTTAAGATTGATTTTACTCATTACGATGAGTTAAGTATTCCCTTTCCAGACAACACTTTTGACATTATAACAGCATATGCTGTTATCGAACATATAGAACCAAGAGAGTTGGATAAAATTCTTAACGAACTTAAAAGAGTATTAAAAAAAGATGGGTTGTTTTTTGTTTTTAAGACTCCTAGAAAATTAGCCTATGCGGAACGTTTGGCAGGTTTGATGAGATTAGGTTGCCATGATATTCTTTACGGAGACTTAGAAGTTAAAAGTATTTTTCTTAAACATCATTTTGATATTTTGAGTAACTGGAAGTCCAATATGGTATTTGAATTTCCCGGAATAATTACAAATCTATTTTATCCAATATTAAAACCATTAGATTCTTTATTGTATTATTCCCCATTTCGAATATTTGCTCATCATAATAATTTTGTCTTAAGGAAACATTTTTAAAATTTAGGAGGAATGTTGTGCGTATTCTGGTGCTAAATCATAATGATCAGGGCAAGGGGACTTTCTTTCGTTGTTTTTTTCTGAGTAAATATCTTTGTCAGCATGGCAATGAAGTAGTATTAAGCTGTCTGAATCCAGACCGCAACGCAGTTTTTACTAAGGTGATACAAATTGAAGGTGTTAAGGTTTGTCTTCTTGCCGGTCAGCATGGTTCATCGAGTTTGCTTGAATTACCATTTCACATACTCAGGGCATTGATCAATATTCGCCTAGCTGTCTCTCAGAGATTTGATGTAGTATATTCCTTTAATGTAGCGTCTCCAACTACAGGGTTACCATTAATATTTCTTAGATTCCTCAAAATGATTGGACTTTATAATGCCAAACTTTTAATTGACTGGGATGATTGGTGGGGGAAAGGCGGGTTAACCAGCATAGATAAAAAAGGTTGGCTGATTGAAGCTTCGGCCTCTTTTTTAGAAACAAGAATACCTCTTTTGGCCGATAGAATAACCGTTGTAAGTGATATGTTGGAAGAAAAAGCCTTACAGATTGGTGTCAAGCCTCACAATATTTCTTACTTACCCAACGGAGCAAACACTGAATTGTGGTATTCAGTGGAAAGTCGTTCTTTGCGCAAGGAGCTTGGCTTGCCGTTTGAGATGAATATCTTATGTTATGTAGGACGCGCTCTCACGACCTTTGATTATTTGATTAATAGCATAAGTATAGTTGTAAGTAAATCGCCCAATACTGTTGCAATATTTATTGCTCCATTAGATGTTTCGCATATAGAGAAGATTAAGAATCTTGGTTTATCAGAAAACGTAATTCATATTGGAGTGCAGCTTTACGAAAAGATCTTACCCTACCTGAAAGCATCTGATATTTTATTGCTTCCGCGGGCAAATAACAAAAGCGAGAAAGCGAACTATCCGGCCCGTTTAGGGGATTATCTAGTTGCTGGTCGTCCCATAGTTGCAACAGCTATAGGTGAGGTTGAAAAAGTCATACGAGAAAATAAGTGTGGATTATTAGCTAAGCCTGATGATCCTGCAGATTTTGCAGATAAGATTTTAGAGTTGCTCAATGATCCTTGGTTGAGAGAAAATATAGGAAGGCGTAGTTATGAAGTTGCGGAGCAGAAGCTTTCTTGGCGAACTATCACAGAACAGTTGATGCAGGATGTTTTATTAAAATAACATTTGTTTTACTTTAGAATAAATTAGAGTTTTTAGAGGTTTTATTATGTGTAGTTTATTTGCCCAACGAGGGATATATGGACGACTCTTATAAGTTGGAATATGTAAATTGCAGTCTATGTGATGGTAGTAAATTTACATTATTATTTCATAATCACGATAGATTGCATTATACAAAAGGCATTTTTAATATTGTTAAGTGTGACAAATGTGGGTTGGTTTATCTTAATCCAAGGCCAAAGAATGAATTTATTCACGAATATTATCCTAATACTTATGAGCCATATAATATAAATTCAAATGATTTTTACCAAAAACTAAACGAATTGTTTTTAAGTAGTTATTATAAGAAAAATAAGAATTTATCGGATTGCCTGATAAGTTTTTTATGCCAATTGATTTATCATCCAATTCCTAAAGAATATAAGGGAAGAATATTAGATGTTGGTTGTGGCAATGGAATATATTTATATAATCTTGAAAAATATGGATGGGATGTTCACGGAATAGAAATATCTCCAAAGGCAGTGGCTTTTGCTCAAGAAAAATTGGGATTAAAAAGTGTAAGACAAGGAACAATAAAAGATGCAAAATATCCGCATGAATATTTTGACGTGATAACAATGAATCATGTTATTGAGCACCTACCTAACCCAAAGGAAGCACTAAGAGAAATTAACAGGATGCTAAAAAACGAAGGTTTGTTAATTATTACTACACCTAATATTAATGCTTTTAATGCTAAAATCTTTAGAGAATATTGGTTTCCTCTTGAGACACCTCGGCACTTAAATTTGTTTCAGGCTTCTTCTTTAGATAAGCTTCTACAATATACTGGTTTTGTTTCCACAAAGAAAGCGTACGATATTTCTACTTATCATCTAATTCGGAGTATTGATTATTGGCTGAATTTAAATTGCAATTTGCTAAAAAAAATTAAAATAACATTTTTACCATTTACTATCATTTTGGCTATTTTGCAAGCAAGCGATGTAATGACATTCTATATAAGAAAAAAAGCAAAAACGACAAAAACCAAATTTGAGTCGAGTTACTCTAGTCCAATTTCTACGGATGAGCAATAGAACTTGTAATATATGGAACTATTTTCAGAAACACTAAATGTATTTCTCTTAACGAAACCGTTTATTTTTCTAGTTTTACAATAAGTTGTTCAACTTTGTGAAAAATGGCAACATAAAAGTAAATAACAAGTTTATCGCAAAAGCTATTGCGAAATCCGAATTAAAGACAAACTGTTTTCCAACGAAAATTGGGATAAAATTTTTGTAACACTCAAAAACAGCTGTTG